>CADCWC010000485.1 GCA_902806305.1 uncultured Thermoleophilia bacterium
GGCCTGACGCCGCCGCGGACCGGGTCTCGTGGCAGTGGGCGATCCTGGATTCGAACCAGGGACCTCTTCCTTATCAGAGAAGCGCTCTAACCGACTGAGCTAATCGCCCGTGCGAGCGGCCAAGTGTAGCCACTCATCCGCCCGCGAGGCGGGCCGCGAGCTCCGCCGCGTCGTCGGCGGAGTCCACCGTGAGCTCGACCTTGTAGCGGGCGCCCCGCGGGCGCACGCGGACGTCGCGGCCCAGCGCGCCGCCGAGCGCGTCGGCGATCTCGGTCATCGCCGCCTCCTGGTCGGGGTGCACCGCTGCGCGGCCGCGCGTTGCCGCCTTCTCGCGACCGTTCACCGCCGCGCGCGCCTGCGCCTCGGTCACGCGCACGGACCAGCCCTGCTCGGCGGCCAGCCGGGCCAGCCGGCGGCGGTCGGTGTGATCTTCGGCCAGGAGGAGCGCCCGGCCGTGGCCCTCGCTGAGGGTCCCGGCCTCGAGCAGGGCGAGCGCCTCGTCCGGCAGGTCCAGGATGCGCAGGAGGTTGGACACCGCCACCCGCGACCGGCCGACCCGGCGGCCGACCTGCTCGCGCGTGAGCCCGAGCTCCTCGACCAGGGCGGCGACCGCACGGGCCTCCTCCACCGGGTTGAGGTCCTCCCGGGCCATGTTCTCGACGAGCGCCACCTCGAGGCTCTGCGCGTCGTCGCGCTCGCGGACCAGGGCCGGGATCCTCTCGAGCCCCGCGAGCTGCGCGGCCCGCCAGCGGCGCTCGCCGGCCACGAGCTCGTACGTGCCGCCGGCGACGGGGCGGACGATGACGGGCTGCACCACGCCCTGCTCGCCGAGGGAGCCGGCGAGGGCCTGCAGCGCCTCCTGGTCGAACGCCTTGCGCGGCTGCCGCGGATTGGGCGCGACGAGCTCGACGGCGATCTCCCGCAGCTCGTCGCGGTCGCGCGCCTCGGGATTGGAGACGGCGAGGATCGCGCCGAGCCCCCGCCCCATGCCGGTCGCGCGCGCCATCAGCGTCCTCCCCGGGACGTTATGTGAAGCTGTGGGGCCCGCTCAGCCACGGGCGGCCACCTCCTGGGCCAGCGCGAAGTACGCGCCCGCACCCGCGGAGTGCGGGTCGTGGTGGATCACCGGGCGGCCGAACGACGGCGACTCGGCGATGCGCACGTTGCGCGGGATGACCGTGTCGAACACCAGCGCCGGAAAGTGCTTGCGCACGTCCTCCTCCGCCGCCCGTGCCAGGCGGGTACGCGCGTCATGCATCGTGAGCAGCATCCCGGCGACCGTGAGCCGCGGGTTGAGCTCGCGCTGGACGAGCGCGAGCGTGTCGAGCAGGCCGGCGAGGCCCTCGAGCGCGAAGTACTCGGTCTGGACGGGGACGATCACGCGATCGGCCGCGACGAGCGCGTTGACGGTGAGCGGACCGAGCGACGGCGGGCAGTCGAGGATGATGAACGCGAAGCGGTCGCGGATGCCGGCCAGCGCCTCCTGCAAGCGCCGCTCGGATCCCGCTTCGCGCGGGAGCTCCATGTTCGCGCCCGCGAGGTCCGGATGCGCGGGCAGGAGCGCGAGCCGTTCGATCTCCGTGGCGACGAGCGCCTCCTCCGCCCCGCTCGCGCCCATGAGGACGTCGTAGACGTTCGGCGCCGAATCCTTCGGGACGCCCAGGCCGACGGTGGCGTTCGCCTGGGGATCGATGTCGATGAGCAGCGTCTCGTAGCCCGCCTCGGCGATGCACGCGGCGACGTTGACCGCGGTGGTCGTCTTGCCGACGCCGCCCTTCTGGTTCGCGATCGCGTACACCGTCCCCATCTGCCGCCAGGGTACGGGCGACCCCGGTCGGACACGACTGCCGCGGGCGGCGTCAGGCGCCCGCGCGGATGGGGCGCTTGCGGGCCATCCCGGGCCGGCGGGGATAGGTCGCCGGCGTCTCGGCCTCCTTGTGCAGAAGCCAGAGCGAGCGCAGGTCGGCGCCGGGCCGCGGCGGAACCTGCACGCGCCGCGGCTCCCCCAGCCCGAGGATCGCCGCGGCGGCGCGGCCGTCGGCCTCCTCCTCGGCGCCCACGGCGCCCTTCCACGCCACGAGGTGGCCGTCGGGCGCCAGCAGCGGCGCGGCGTACTCGGCCAGCGCCGTCAGCGGCGCGAGCGCTCGCGCGGTGACGACGTCGTGCGCTCCGATGCCCGCCGGCCAGTCCTCGGCGCGCGCGTGCACGACCTCCACGTTGTCCAGCGCCATCTCCGTCGCCGCCCGGCCGAGGAACTGGCACTTGCGCCCGACGCTCTCGACGAGGCGCACGGCGGCCTGCGGCAGCGCGACAGCCAGCACGAGGCCCGGGAAGCCGGCGCCCGCGCCCAGGTCGGCGATCCGGCGCGCCGCCCGGACCTCCGACAGGCGCAGCCCGTCGAGGCTGTCACGGACATGGACGTCGACGGCGCTCGCCGGCTCGCGGACGGACGTGGGCGCCGTCGCGTCCGTGGCCAGGACGCGCAGGAGCCCGCGCAGGCGGTCCGTCGCGTCCGGCGGAAGCCCGTGCTCGGCGGCGACCTCCCGCAGCCCCGCGAGCGCCGCAGGGTTCACGCGATCGCCCGGCGTTTCACGTGGAACCTCCGCCGGTCAGCGGGCGGGCTCGACGACGAGGTGCCGGTCCGGCTCCTCACCCTCGGAATGCGTGTCGACGTCCGGGCGATCGCGCAGGTACTCGTGGACGAGCCGGCGCTCGGGGGCGGTCATCGCGTCGAGCGTGACGGGAGAACCCGTGCGCACGGCCTCGTCGGCCGCCTCGTCCGCCTGTCGCTCGAGCGCCTCCTGCCGGCGGGCGCGGTAGCCCTCGGCGTCGATGACCACGCGCCGCGGCTCGCCGGCGGCGGCGGCAAGCATGCGCTGAGCGAGGTGCTGGACCGCGTCGATCGTCTGCCCGTGACGTCCGATGAAGAGTCCGAGGTCGGCGCCGTGGAGGGTGCCGCGCAACTCGCCGTCCTCCTCGACCACCTCGATCTCGCAGTCGAGGTCGAGCGCGTCGGCGACCCGGTCGAGGAGGTCCTCGAGGAGCTCCTGCTCTGTCGCGTCCGCCATCAGCGCCGGCGCCCGGTCTTTCGCTTCTTCTTGCGCGGCGAGGGGGGCGGCGGCCCGGCACGGCGCGATCCGGCGCCGCTCGGGCCCGATGCCCCGTCCTCGCCCGACGCGGTCGGCGCGCCCACGGGCACCGTCGCGTCGTCGGAGTCGGCGGCCTTCTGCCCCCGGCGGGTCTTGGCGCCGTTGCCCGTGGTCGCGGCCGGTGCCGGCTCCTCCTTGCCCATCGCCTGGCGCAGCAGGGCACCGAGGCCCTGGTTCTCGGCGCCGGGCAGGGGCTTGACGGGGGGTGCGACGGTCTTGCGGATGATGTACTGCTGACCGACGGTCCACAGGTTCGTCGTGATCCAGTAGACGATCAGGCCGGCCGGGAAGTTCAGGATGAAGACCGTGAAGACGAACGGCAGCGCGAGCATGATGTAGCGCTGGGTCTTGTCGGCCGTCACGTT
>CADCWC010000486.1 GCA_902806305.1 uncultured Thermoleophilia bacterium
GGCAACTCCGGCGTGGACGTCGTCGCGCCGGTGCGAAGCCGGCCTACAGGATCGGCGCGCGGGTGACGGCGACGTCGGGCTCGCCCTGGCGCACGCCGGTCTCGCAGTAGGGGCAGAGCTGCCACGCCGGGTCGAGCGGCGACTTGCAGCGTCGGCAGGCCTGCTTGAGCTTCGTGGTGCAGACCGGGCACGACAGGAACGACGGCTCGACGTCGTGGCGGCAGTACGGACAGCGCATGTTGGCGCCGAGCCGCTTCTCCATGGCGCGGATCTCCAGCTCGCGCTCGCGCACGTCGTCGAGGTACTCCGGCGGCCGGAGGATCACGTACACGAGGACGCCCAGGAACGGGAAGATCAGCGCCGTCGCGACGGCCACGGCGACGAGCACCGGGTCGGCGATCCGCCGGCGCGCGTCCTTGAAGGTCCAGAAGACGAGGGCCAGCCACAGCGCCACGAAGAAGAAGAGCGTGAGCTGCAGGAGCGCCGTGAAGAGGCTCGAGTCGAAGAAGTCGAGCACCGGCTGGAGCGGGTTGTCGTCCTCGACCGGAGTGGTCGTCGTCTCGTCGGCGGTTGTGGTGGGGGCGGCCATCGGCGCTCGTATTCGACTGCGATCGGCTGGTTCCTACAGCGCCTGCGCGCCGAGAACCATCTTTCCCGCAATGTAGCCGACGGCGTACGAGGCGAGGATGACGAGCAGGATGATCCCCGCCGCGAACACGAGCACGGAGGCGGCGCCACCCGATCTACGAGCCAAGCCGCCCTCCGGACTCCTGGGATGGCGGGGGACCGGCGCCATCGTCGGAGGGCGGCTGCTCGGAGGTGAAGCCACGGCGCGCGCCGACCCCCTGAGACGATGCCGGACCCTGGCCGGCGTCGGGTGGCGCGAGGTGATCGGCGGGACGGCCGAGCAGGGCGGCGACGAGCGTCAGTGAGCCGCACGCCACCACGAGCCCGTCCGGTCCGGCCAGCTCTCGCGCGGCGAGAAGCGCCGCCTCGGGGCTGCCGGCCGCCTCCGCGCGCAGCCCGAGACCCCGGCAGCGATCGGCCAGCAGCTCGGGGTCGAGCGCGCGGGGCCCGGGCGCCGCGGTGGTGATGACGTGGTCGAACGCCGAGGCCAGCGGGTGGACGATGCCCGTGACGTCCTTGTCGGCCAGGATCGCCAACACGCCGACGCGTCGACCCGCGACGTGGCCGAGGCGGCCGAGCTCCCGGGCCAGCGCGACGGCCCCGTGCGGGTTGTGGGCTCCGTCGAGCAGCGTGAGCGGTCGCTCGCCGATCTGCTGGAGCCGGCCGGCGACGACCACGGCCGCCGCGGCGGCCACGGCCTCATCGTGCCGGTAGTCGGAGCCGAGCAGCGCCCGGACGCCCGCCAGGGCGAGCGCCAGGTTCGCCCGTTGGAAGCCGCCCCGGGCCTCGAGCGGCGGGGCGTCGACGACGTCGGCGTCGGGCTCGAGGATGTGCACCGACCGGGCGCCGTGCTCGCCTGCGAGGCGTCGCACCACCGTCGTCATCGGCGTGTCGCCGCCGACGCCCGCGATCACGACGGCGCCGCGGTGCACGACCGCGAGCTTCTCCGCGGCGATCGCGTCGCGCGTCGGCCCGAGCTGCTCGACGTGCTCGAGCCCCACGTTGGTCAGCAGCACGACCGGCGCGGCGATGACGTTCGTGGCGTCGAACCGGCCGCCGAGACCCGCCTCCACCGCGACCGCCTCGGCGCCCGCGTCGGCGAGGGCCAGGAAGGCGGCGGCGGTCAGGACCTCGAACTGCGTCAGGGGCTGTGCCGACGTCGTGTCGACGACGGTCGCCTCGCGCTCCACGCGCTCGACCGCCGCCGACAGGCGCACGGCGTCGAGCGGGGCGCCCGCGAGCTGCACGCGCTCGGCCACGTCGGTGACGTGCGGAGACAGGTAGGCGCCCGCCCGCAGCCCGTGGGCGCCGAGGGCCGCGGCGGCGAAGCGCGCCGTCGAGCTCTTGCCGTTCGTGCCGACGACGTGGATCGACCGGAACGTGCGCTGCGGGTCGCCGAGCCGCTCGAGCAGCGCGCCGATCCGCTCGAGCCCCAGGTGGACCCCGAAGGCCGCCCGCCGCTCGAGCAGCTCCTCGAGGCGCCGCATGGGTCTATCTGTCCAGCTCGTCGAGTCGACGGCCGAGCTCCTCGAGCTCGCGGGCGAAGCGCTCGGCGCGGGCGCGCTCCTCCGACACGACGGCGGCCGGCGCGCGCTGGACGAAGCGGTCGTCGGCGAGCTTGCGCTCGGCCTTCGCGTGCTCGGCGCGGGCCGTCTCGACCTGTCGCCGGAGTCGGTCCCGGACCCGCTCGGCGAGCCCGTCGCCGTGGACGCCGATGCGCGCGTCACCGACCGCGAGCGGCACCCCGCCGGGTCGGTCGCCGTCGATGCGGGCGTGGCCGAGGCGCTCGATCAACGGCGCCTGGCCGCGCAGCGCCTCGGCGTCACCGCCACCGGTGACCGCGAGCGTCAGCGGGGCGGCGGGCGGCAGCCCGGCCTCCTGGCGCATGCTGCGGAGCCCCGAGATCAGCTCGATCGCCCCGGCCACCGCGCGCTCGGCGTGCGCGTCGGCGGGCACCTGCTCCGTGGTCGGGAAGCGGCTCGACATGAGCAGGCCGCGCTCGCCCGGCAGGAAGGACCACACCTCCTCGGTCAGGAACGGCATGGCGGGATGCAGCAGCCCGAGCGTCCGCTCGAGGACGAAGAGCGCGGTCTCCGACGCCTCACGGCGCGCCGTGTCGTCGTCGCCGTAGAGCCGGACCTTCAGCGCCTCGATGTACCAGTCGCAGACCTCGTTCCAGACGAACCCGTACAGCGCCTTCGTGGCCGCGGCGAACGCGTAGCCCTCGTAGAGGGACGTCACCTCCTCGGTCACGGCGCGCAGGCGGGAGAGGATCCAGCGGTCGACCGGCTCCCGGCCGCCGGGTCGGGGCAGCGAGTCGGGCGCCGCGTTCAGCAGGATCAGGCGGGCGGCGTTCCAGACCTTGTTCGCGAGGCCGCGCCCCTCCTCGATCGCGCCGGGGGCGAAGCGGACGTCCTGCGTGGACGACATCTTGAGCAGCCCGTAGCGCGTCGCGTCGGCGCCGTAGGTCTCGATCAGGTCGAGCGGGTCGATGCCGGTGCCGAGCGACTTCGACATCCGTCGGCCGTCCGGGGCCTGGATCACCGAGTGGATGTAGACGTCGGCGAAGGGCGGCTCGCCGAGGAACTCGAGGCCCGTCATCAGCATCCGTGCGACCCAGAGGTTGATGATGTCGCGCGCCGTGACGAGCACGTCCCCGGGGTACCAGGTCTCGAGGTCCGTCGTCTGCTCGGGCCAGCCGAGCGTCGCGTACGGCCAGAGGGCCGAGGAGAACCAGGTGTCGAGCACGTCGTCGGACTGCACCCAGCCGTCGCCCTCGGGTCGCTCGCGGGCGACGACGTAGGAGCCGTCGGGCGCGAACCAGACCGGCAGCCGGTGGCCCCACCAGAGCTGACGCGAGATGCACCAGGGGCGAATGGCCTCCG
>CADCWC010000487.1 GCA_902806305.1 uncultured Thermoleophilia bacterium
GCCGCCTCCGCCGCCGCACCCGGCGAGCGCGGCCGCGCAGGCGAGCAGGCAGAGCATGACGGCGCGCCGGCGCCGCCACGATCTAGGATCACCCGTCGTGGCCACGGACCCAGACTGCATCTTCTGCCAGATCATCGCGGGTGAGCTGCCCTCGACGCGTATCGACGAGGACGAGCGCACCGTCGCCTTCATGGACATCAACCCGGCGTCGTGGGGCCACGTCCTGGTCGTGCCGCGCGCCCACAGCGTGGACCTGCACGGAATTGGCGTCGAGGACCTCGCCGCGTGCAGCGCGATGGCCCAGCGGGTCGCCGGCCGGCAGGCCGAGGTCCTGGGCGCCGACGGCATCAACCTCCTGAACTCCACCGGCGCCGCGGCCTGGCAGACGGTCTTCCACTTCCACGTCCACGTCATTCCCCGCTACCAGGATGACCCCGAGCGCGATCCTCTGACGTTGCCGTGGGTGCCGGCGCCCGGCGATCCCGCCCGCATCGCGGCGGCGGCGGACGCGCTGCGCTGCGGGGATCCGACATGAGCGCGCCCGTCCGGCTCGAGCACGACGGCCCGCTCGCCGTCCTCACGCTCGCCGCGCCGCCGCTCAACCTCTTCGACCGCGCGATGTTCGACGCCCTCGACGCGGCCTCCCGCACCCTGGCGGCCGAGCCACCGCGGGGGCTCCTCGTCCGTGCCGAGGGCCGGGCGGTGTCCGGCGGCGTCGACGTCCACGAGTTCGACGGGCTGTCGGGCGCCGAGGGGGCGGCGCTGTGGCAGGAGCTCATCGCGGTGGTCCAGCGCCTCGAGGACCTGCCGTGCCCGAGCGTCTTCGCCGCGCACGCCCTCTGCCTCACGGCGGCCTTCGAGCTCGCCCTGGGCTGCGACCTGCTCCTGGCCGCCGAGTCGGCCCGCTTCGGCCTGGTGGAGGTCGTCGTCGGCCTCACCCCCTCGATGGGCGGGACCCAGCGGCTCGTCGACCGCGCCGGGCCCGCGCGAGCCAAGGAGCTCGTCCTCACCGCCGAGCTGTTCGACGCGGCCACGCTGGCCCGCTGGAACGTCGTCAACCGGGTGCTGCCCGACGCGGACTTCGACGCGACCGCCCGCGCCTTCGCCCGGCGCCTGGCCGACGGCCCCACCGTCGCCCACGCGGCGACCAAGCGGATCGTCGCCGCCGCCGTGGCCGGCGGCTCGCGCGCCGCCGACGCGATCGTCCCCGAGGTCAGCGGGCCGCTCTTCGACACGGAGGACCTCAAGGGGGCCGTCGCCTCGTTCCTGGCCGAGGGCCCGGGCAAGGCGACGTACGCGGGCCGCTGAGCGCCCGGGGGCGCCGGCCGGCCGTCAGATGCCGTAGCGGCGCATGGAGCGCGCGGCGAGCGCTCCGAGCGCGATGAGCAGTCCCGCCATCGCGGCCAGCGCCGGCCAGGTGTCCCCCCAGGTCACGTCGCCGACGAACCCCTGGCGGACGCCTTCCAGCACGAGCGTGACGGGATTGATGGTCGCCACGACCTCGAGCCAGTCGGCCAGCAGCTCCTTCGGCGCGTAGGACGTCGTGAACAGCACCGCGACGAACGACGCGACCTGCATGAGCGGCGCTGCCTGCTGGGTGCGGAAGCGCAGCGCGATGACGACGCTCCAGCACGCCATCACGCAGGCGAGCCCCATCACGAGCAGGAACGCGATGGCCGTACCGCCCGCGCCCGGGAAGTCCACCCCGATGGCCAGGGCGACGGCGAACAGGAACGTGGAGGGCAGCAGCGCGCGCAGCGCGGCGGAGGCGACGACGCCGACGAGGACGGCCGCGCGCGGCGCGGGGCACAGCAGCAGCCGGTCGAACCAGCCGCCCTCGATGTCCCGGGCAAGGTTGACGCCCGTCGCGGCGCCGGTGAAGCCCGCGCCCTGCAGCAGCCCGAGCGGCACCACGAACGCCCGGAAGTCCGCGTCGAAGCCCGGCAGCCGGTCGGCCTGCCCGAAGACGCTCGTGATGCCGAGCATGAAGATCGTCGGCGCGAGGACACCCGGGATCGCCGCGCCGGGCACCCGCGAGATCTCGTTGAGCGCGCGGCGGACGAGCGCGCGCACCACGGCCAGGTTGGCCGGCAGCCCGCGGATCACCTGACCCCCGCCCGCGTCACGCCGACCGCAGCTTCCCGCGCAGGGCCACGATGGACACCGCCGTGGCCGCCACCGCGATGAGCGCCGCGGCGGCGAGGCCCTCGAGGACCGCCGCGCCCTCGATGCCCTCGATGATCGGCCCGCGCATCCCGTCGGAGATGTAGGACAGCGGGTTGTAGCGGGCCACGACGTCCAGCGGCGACTCGAGCAGGTCCCGGGGGAAGAAGGCGCTCGAGACGAACAGGATCACGAAGACGATCGGGAAGATGCCCTGCACGGTCGACGCGCTCCGGGCCCGCAGCGCGATGGCCTGGCCGATGGCGCCGAACCCGACCCCGGCGACGACGCCGATGAGCAGCACCACGGCCGCGCCGGCGACGCCGCCCTGGATGGAGGCGCCGAAGATCAGGCCGACTGCGAGGAAGTAGACGATCTGGACGGCGGAGATCACCGCGGCCGCCACCAGGCGGCCGAGGACGAGCGCGAGGCGCGGCACGGGGGAGGAGACGAGGCGGTCGAAGAAGCCGCCCTCGATCTCGAGCGCGGTGGCGATCCCGGTCGACACGCCGCCCAGCAGGAGCGACTGGGTCATCGCCGCGGCGAGCTGGAAGTCCAGGAAGCCGTCGACCTGCGGGAAGCCGGGCAGCGCCGTGGTCCGGTTCAGGCCGCCGACGTTCACGGCGAGGAAGAGCGTGGGGAAGAGGACGAGCGGGGCGAGGAACTGCGGGCGTCGCAGGGCGTTGCGCAGGGCGCGGCGCGCGAGCGCCACGGTGGGCCGGATCACGCGGCGGCCACCGTGGCCGGCGGGCCCTCCGACGCGTCCGCGCCCTCGAGCCGCCGTCCGGTCTTCTCGACGAACACGTCGTCGAGCGTCGGCCGCACGAGGTCGATCGACCCGACCATGATCCCGGCGTCGTCGAGCGCCCGCACCACGGGAGCGATGTCCGCGGCGCCGCCCTGCACGGAGACCGAGACGGTGCCCTCCGCCGCGGGGCGCAGCGCGCCGAAGCGCCCGAGGACCGTCCGCGCGGCGGCGGGGTCGATGCCGGGCTCGAGCGCGATGTCCAGGCGGGGGCTGCCGACCTGCGCCTTCAGCGCCTCGGGCGTCCCCTCCGCCACGAGCAGCCCGGCGGAGATGATCCCGACCCGGTCGGCCAGGACGTCGGCCTCCTCGAGGTACTGCGTGGTCAGGAAGACGGTGGTGCCCTCGGCCTTCAGGCGCCGCACCTCCTCCCACAGCGTCAGCCGGGAGACCGGGTCCAGGCCGGTGGTCGGCTCGTCGAGGAACAGGACGGGCGGCGAGTGGATGAGGGCCATGGCCAGGTCGAGCCGGCGGCGCATGCCGCCCGAGTAGGTCGCCACACGGCGTTCGGCGGCGTCCGTGAGGCCGACGCGGCC
>CADCWC010000488.1 GCA_902806305.1 uncultured Thermoleophilia bacterium
ACCGTCGTCTTCGATGAGCGCCGCTGACCCGGGGGCGCTGATCGCCCGGCTCGCCGCCTGGGCGCCCGCCCAGGACGACCTGCGCGCCGCGGTCCTGATCGGCTCGCAGGCCCGGCGGGAGCGGCCGGCCGACCCGTGGTCGGACGTCGACGTGGTGCTCGTGACGGACGCGCCCCGGCGCTACCTCGACGACGCGGCGTGGGCCGACGCGCTGGGCGACGTCTGCCTGTCCTACGTCGAGCCGACCGCCGTCGGCGGCTTCGAGGAGCGGCGCGTGCTCTTCGACGACGGGCTGGAGTTCGACGTCGCGGTGCTCCCCACCGCCGTGCAGGAGCTCGTGGGCGAGCCGCTCGAGCCGCTCCTCGCCGTGCTGCGGCGGGGCGCGCGCGTCCTTCTCGACCGGGACGGCTGGGCGGTCGACCTGCTCGCGAGGGCGGGCGAGCGCTCGGCGTCCCCCGCGTCGGCGCCGACCGCCACGGCCTTCGCGCAGCTCGTGGCCGACTACCTCCACCACGTCCTCTGGGCGGCGCGCAAGCTGGCCCGCGGCGAGCGCTTCGTCGCCTGCGCCGCGCTCGACGGCCTGCTCGCCGTGCGCTACGTGGAGCTCGCGGCGTGGCACGCCCGCGCGGTGCACGGCACGGCGGAGACCTGGCACGGCGGGCGCTTCCTCGACGCCTGGGCCGATCCGCGCGTGGCCGCCGCGCTCCCGCGCGTCACGGCGCGTTGCGACGACGACGACCTCCGCCGGGCCCTGCGCGCGTCGCTCGACGCCTTCGGCGAGCTTGCGGTCGAGACGGCGACGGCGCTCGGCCACGCCTACCCACGGGCCGCTCACGCGAGGGTGGCGGAGCTCACCGCGGCGGCGCTCGACCGCTGACAACGAACGGCGGACGGCCCATACTGCGTCGTCGTGCCGTCCCCGAGCACCGAGCTGCCGGCCGAGCTCGCGCCGTACCTGGGCGACCTGGTGGCTCGCGCGCGGGCGGTGCTCGGCGAGCGGCTGGTGGGCGTCTACGCGGGCGGCTCGGTCGCACTCGGCGCCTACACGCACGGGTCGAGCGACGTCGACGTCTCGGTCGTCGTGCGGGACACGCTCGAGCGGGCGACGAAGGACGCGCTCGTGGCCGCGCTGCGGCACGAGGCGCTGCCGTGTCCGGCGCGGGGGCTCGAGCTCGTGGTCTACACGCTCGCCACGACGCGTCGCGGCGGCGTGGAGCCCGGCTTCGAGCTCAACCTGAACACCGGCGCCACGATGGGCTTCCACGCCGACGAGGCGCCGCGCCCCGAGGGCGGCGAGCACTGGTTCGCGATCGACCGCAGCCTCCTGCGGAGCCACGGCCTGGCGCTCACGGGGCCGCCGGCGGCGCAGACGTTCGCGGAGGTCCCGCGGCCGGCCATGCTGACGGTCCTCGGCGCCTCCCTGGAATGGCATCGCCTGCAGGGCGCCGGTGAGGCCGACAACAGCGTGCTGAACGCCTGCCGGACGCTCCGCTTCGTCCGCGAGGGCGTCTGGTCCTCCAAGCCCGAGGCCGGCGCCTGGGCCCTCGACCGCGTGTCGCCGTCCGCGCTCGTGGCAGCTGCGCTCGCGGCCCGGACCGGTGGCCCGCCTCCGGACGCGGCCGCTGCGGAGGCGTTCGTGGCGTGGGTGGCGGACGAGATCGCCCGGGAGCTGCGGGTCGTGTCCGGGGCGACGTCGTTTTCCGCGCGTGCGGCGCGGGGTAGGGGAGCGCCATGAACCTGAACCGGACGACGCTCGAGACCGTCAGCCAGCTCGACGACCCGCTCGGCGTGCTCTCCGTCTACGTCGACCTGTCCCCGGAGACCCGCTCCCAGCACGCGGGCAGCCTGTCCGTGCCCGTCCGCAACCGCCTGGAGGAGCTCGAGGCGGGCCTGAAGGACGGCGAGGACCCCGATCGGCTGCGGGCCTTCCGCACCCGGCTCGACGAGCTCGCGGGCACGGTGGCGCGACTCGGCGACCTGACCCAGCCAGGCCGCGGGCGCGCGCTGTTCGTGCCGCTCGGCGACGGCGACCCGGTGGAGGTCGAGAGCCAGGTGCCGTTCCGGACCACGGTCGAGCTCGAGGAGACGGCGTTCATCCGTCCGCTGGTCGAGGCCTACAGCGCGGATCCGCCCGCGGGCGTGGCGGTTCTGGCCAAGGGCGGGATCCGCGTCTTCGACCATCGCGCCGGGGAGACGGTGGAGGTGCTCGAGGACGAGTTCGACACCCAGGTCGACGACGTGGGCAGCACCAAGGGCGGCGGGTTCGCGTCCCGTACGACCGGCGCCGGCACGTCCGGGACGGGCGTGATGGTCGCCGACAAGGACGAGTTCGCGCGCTTCGAGGAGGACGAGATCGCCCGCCTCCTCCGCCGTGCGGCCGAGCAGGTCGCCGTCCTGACCGACCGGCACGGCTGGGAGTGGCTCGTCGTGGCGGGCGACCAGCGCCTGCGCGACACGTTCCTCGGGACGCTCGCCGCCCGGAAGGCGCCCGAGATCGTGCGCGTCGACCGCCATCTGACCTGGCAGGCGCCGACCGAGCTGTGGGAGCTCGTCCAGCCCGAGGTCGCGGGCGCGCGCGGCGAGCACCTCGGCGCGCTCGTGCAGCGGGCGCGCGACGGGGCGTTCACGCCCGGCGGGCACGGGGCCGTGGGACTCGCCGCCGTGCTCGAGGCGCTGAACGAGGCCCGCGTGGCGAACCTGCTCTTCGACCGGGACGGCGAGCTCACGGGTGCCCTCGCGCCCGACGGTCGTCTCGCGCCCGCGGGGGCACCGCCGCTCGGCGTCGAGGCGTCCGAGCTGCGGGAGGAGCCGCGGCTCGTCGAGCGCATGATCGACCAGGCCATCGCCACGTCGGCGGAGGTCACGCCGGTGTTCGGGCCGGCCGCCGAGGTGCTCCGCGAGCACGACGGAGTCGCCGCCGTTCTGCGCTGGTAGTCGCCGGCGGGCGCTCGGTCGACGGGCGTCAGAGCACGACGTGCAGCTCGGCGTCGAGCGCGGGCGCGGGCACCACGTCGGGATGCAGCACGTGGGCGACGAGTTCGGCCGCGTCGACGAGCCGGGGCCCGGGGCGGGACAGCAACGCGTTGCCGTCGAGGCAGACGATCTGCGTGCCGGGCAGCCGCCCCGCCACGTCCAGGCGGCGGGCGTCGGCCACCGCGCGTCCGAGGTCGTACCCGCATGGCGAGACGAGCACGACGGCCGGCCGGGCCGCGGCGACCGTGGCCCAGTCGATGGTCCGGGACGGTCGACCGGCCCGGCCGAGGAGCTCGCGGCCGCCCGCCGCGGCGATCACGTCGGGCACCCAGTGGCCGGCGTCGAACGGCGGAGCGAGCCACTCCAGCACCACCACGGGGACCGGTTCCCGGGTGGAGGTGCGGGCCTCGAGTCGGGCCAGTCGGGCCTCGAGTGACCCGCGCAGCCGCGCCGCCGCCCGGTCCGCGTCGAGGGCGGCGCCGACGACCTCGACGGCGTCGAGCACGTCGACGAGCCGGACGGGC
>CADCWC010000489.1 GCA_902806305.1 uncultured Thermoleophilia bacterium
GGGGAGTCGCTCCACGGCCTCGCCGAGCTCCGTCGCGGTCCGGTCGACCAGCACTCGCAGCGGGGCGGTCGCGCCGCCGCCGAACGCCGCGTCGAGCGCCTTGGCGCCGCGCACCGCCGGTCCGTCGCCGGGCAGGGTGCCCACCGGCGAGGAGCCCATGGTCAGCTCGCGGACCGGGGCGGCCAGCAGCAGCAGGATCGCCGCGCCGACGACGAGGAACAGCGCCGGGGCGCGCATGATGGTCGTCGCCACGCGCCGCCAGAGGTGCGACTCGTCGGCCCGCAGGATCCGCCGCGGCACCACGCGGAACCGGTTGACGCGGTGTCCGAGCACGCCGAGCACGGCCGGGAGGAAGGTCATCGCCACCGGGATGGCCAGGGCCGGGATGAGGACCCCGGCGATGCCCATCGAGCGGATGAACGGCACGGGCAGCGCCACGAGCACCGCCAGGCCGACGGCCACGGCGACGCCCGAGAAGATCACCGCCCGGAGCGCGGTGGCGGACGTGCGCTGCACGGCCTCCTCGACCGAGCGCCCGGCCTCGAGCTCCTCGCGGAAGCGGTAGACGACGATCAACGAGTAGTCGATGACGATGCCGAGGCCGATCATCGTCACGATGTTCGTCGCGTAGATCGACACGTCCGTCACCCAGGAGGCGGCGAAGACGAGCGCCAGCACGCTCGGGATCACGAGCAGGGCAAGGACGAGCGGGACGACGGCGGCCACCAGCGAACCGAGCACGACGAGCAGCACGAGAAGGGAGAGCGGCACGGCGACCATCTCGGCCCGCTGCAGGTCCTCGGCCAGCACGGGCTCGAGCTCCTCGGCGAGCGCGACGTCCCCCGTCACCACCGCCTGCACGCCGCGCGCCGGGGGCGCACTCGTCGCGGCCTCCACGCGCGAGATCGCCGCCACGGCCTCGTCCCAGCTGTCGAAGCGCACGTTGACGTAGGCGACGCGCCCGTCGGCCGAGACGCCGGCGTCGCCGGACCGTGGGGTGAACGGCGAGTCGAGCGGCCGGTCGGGCAGCCGCCGGCGCACTCCGGCGAGCCAGTCCTCGATCGCGGGCCGTTCGTCCACGAGCGGCCGCGGCGAGCGCAGGACGATCTGCAGCGGCGGCGCGTCCGGGACGTCGAAGAGCCGGTTGATCTCCTCACCGGCGCGCACGGACTCGGATCCGGGAAGGTCCTGCCGGGACGTGAGGTTGTCGCCGACGAGCGCGATGAAGGCGAGCGCGCCGACGAGCACGAGCGTCCAGGCCGCGATCACGGCGTGCCGGTGCCGGTAGACGACGCTGCCGAGGCGGTACACGCGCCGCACCATATCGGCGTCCCGGGAACCGGACGGGCGACGGGTCCGGCGCTGCCGGGCCGCCGTGATCCGTCGGTATCAACTACGGCGCTGACCGGCCGCAAACCGTTTTCAGATGCCGCCTCGGGGGAACGCGAGACCCATGTCGCCGCGCCTTCTCTACTTCTCGTCCCCTCGTTCCGGACCCGCCCGTCGAGTGGAGGCCTTCGTCGACCAGATCCTCCAGCAGCGGCGGAACCACGACACCTTCACCCGCCGCACGATCGACGTCGACTCGCGTCCGGACCTGGCGCAGCGCTTCCGGGTGACCGTCGTGCCGACGATCGTGGTCGTCGACGAGGGACGCGTCGCGTGCCGCGTCGAGGGCCGCGTCGGCGTGCCCGAACTGCGCGACGCGCTCTCCCCCTGGCTGCGCTGACGCCGCGTCCGGCTCAGTCGGGCGGGCTGCGGAACGTGACCGTGGTGCCCACGCCGCCCGTGCCCTGCGTCACCGTCACGTCGTCGGTCAGGGCGTGGATGAGGTCGAAGCCGAGGCCCGCCCCGCGCGAGTCGCCGGCCGTGGCGGCCGCGTCCACCCCGCGGCCCCAGTCGCGGACCGAGATCGCCACCCGCTTGCCGCTCACGTGGCACTCGAGCTCCATCTCGGGCGTCCGCGCAGCCGGGGCGCCGGCGGCGGCGTCGGGGCGGTAGGCGTGCCGGACGGCGTTCCCGCAGGCCTCCGTCACGGCGAGCTTCAGGTCGACGATCGTGCGCGCGTCGAGCCGGCAGATCTCGCCCACCGTCGCCGCGAGCGTCCGGCAGAGGCCGATGTACTCCGCCCGCGCGGGCAGCCGGAGAGCGATGTGACCGGCCGGCGGTCGGCCCGGCTCCTCGCTGCGCGCCACGGGGCCCATGTGCGGTGATGTCCGCAGGCCGGGCGGAGCAAACAGGCTCAGGGAGCGGGGATGCGCTCGCCGAGGCGGTCGAGTGCCCGCCGCAGGAGACGCGAGACGTGCATCTGCGAGATGCCGATGCGGGCCGCGATCTGCGACTGGGTGAGGCCCTCGACGAAGCGCAGCTCGAGCACCTGACGATCGCGGTCGTCGAGCTCCTCGAGCGCGGGTTCGAGGGCGATCCGCGCTTCGGCGTGCTCGTAGCCCGCGTCGTCGACCCCGATGGCGTCGAGGCGGTCGTGCTCCTCCGAGTCCCCCGATCCGGTCCAGAGCGAGGACGCCGAGCGGGCCGACAGCGAGCCGATCGCCTCGACGACCTCCTCCTCCGTGCGCCGCGTCGCCGCCGCGAGCTCCGCCACGGTGGGCGCCCGGCCGAGCGACGCGGTGAGCTGGTCCGTGAGCCGGACGAGCTGCGCACCGAGCTCCTGGAGGCCGCGGGGGACGTGGAGCGCCCAGGCCCGGTCACGGAAGTGGCGCCGGATCTCGCCCATCATCGTCGGCATGGCGTAGGTCGTGAGGGCGACCTCGCGCTCGAGGTCGTAGCGGTCGATCGCCTTCAGGAGCCCGATGGCCGCGATCTGCTCCAGGTCGTCGAGCGGCTCGCCGCGCGCGGCGAAGCGACGGGCCAGCGCGCGGGCGAACGGCAGGTACCGCTCGGCCAGCTCGGTCCGGGCGGCACGGTCGCCGTCACGGCGCCAGCGAACGAGGAGCGTGCGGTCCGAGTCGGTCACGTCCGGCCAGTCTACCGCGACTCGGCGATCCGGCCCGTCCGCCGGGCCATGCGCCCGGGCCGTCCGTCGCCGCCCGCGACGGGCGCGCGACGGCAGCCGTGCGATCCCCGTCGTCGGTCTCGGTCATGCTCCCGTCGTCCCGGCGCGGACGGGCTCCGGTCCGATTCGCGTCCTCCGCAGAGCCCCGCTCGCCGCCGTCGGCAGCCCACACCGTCCGACCCTTCCTCGACCTCGGAGCCTCCGTCATGCGCGTCCTCGGCGTGAACGCCGTCTTCCACGACCCCGCCGCCGCCCTCGTGGTCGACGGCGTGACCGTCGCCGCCGCGGAGGAGGAGCGGTTCAGCCGCCGCAAGCACGGCAAGCGCCCGGTGCCGTTCTCGACCTGGGAGCTGCCCGAGGCCGCGGCGCGCTGGTGCCTCGCCGAGGCCGGGCTCCGACCGGAGGACCTCGACGCCGTCGCCTACTCCTACGACCCCGACCTGGCCCAGCAGCCGGACGGCGACATCAAGACCGACGCGTT
>CADCWC010000490.1 GCA_902806305.1 uncultured Thermoleophilia bacterium
GAGAGGACCCTGCGAGTGCCCCCTGCACCCCCGCCCAAGCGCCACCCCTACAACCAGTGGGCGCCCGACGCCCGCGCCCTCGACCTCGTCGGCGACAAGTGGACCCTGCTCATCGTCCGTGACCTCGTCGCCGGCCCCCGCCGGTTCGTCGAGCTCCAGCGCGTGCTGCCCGGGATCTCGACCGAGCAGCTGCGATCGCGCCTGAACCGGATGGTGGCCGACGGCCTCCTGACCCGTCAGCGCTACCGCGAGGTGCCGCCGCGCGTGGACTACGAGCTCACGGAGCGCTCGCGCGACCTGCTCCCGGTCATCGGGGCCCTCGCGCGCTGGGGGCACCAGTGGGCCTGGAGCGCGCCCCGCCAGGGCGAGCAGGTCGACATCGGCGCGGTCCTGCGCTCCGTGCCGGGCCTCGCGGCGCCCGCGGACCTCTCGGGTTCCGTGGCGATCGGCGTCACGCGGCGCGACGGCTCGGAGCGCCATTACGTCCTGCACGCCCGCGACGGCGAGCTCCTCCTCGAGGAGCGCCATGACGCCGACGCCGACGCGGACGCCACGGTCAGCGGGTCGGAGGACGCCTGGATCGAGGCCCTCGGCCCGGAGGGCGACCGCTCGGACCTGGACGTCGGCGGCGCGTCGCGCGCCGCGGACGCGCTGCTGGCCTTCCTCGCACCGCTCGCCGCCCGCGAGGCCGCCGTCGCCTGAACGCTGTCCGGCCGTGTCCGAGGCGCTACGGTCGCGCTCCGTGGCCGCCTCGGACACCGTGCTGCTGGACGCCCTCAACCGCCTCGGCGGGCGGCAGGACGCACCGCCCACGTCGCGCGACCTCATCGCCGCTGCGCCACGGGACCTGCCGCTCGTCCGGGTCCACCCCGAGGGCCCGCGGGTCGACGCCCACAACGTCGAGGCGTTCATGGCCCGGGCGGCGGAGCTCGAGCACGTCGCCTTCGAGGCGCTGCACCGGCTCGTCGCCTCGGGCCTCCTGCCCGCGATGGCCGACCCGGGCGCCGAGCCCGCCACGTGGGTCACCGCGGACCGCAAGGGCGTCGCCCGCCAGGCGGTCCAGTATGCGCTCGACCACCCCGAGCACCGCCTGCAGCCCGAGGCCTTCGCCCTGGCGCGCCAGGTCCTCGACTGACGCCCCCGACGAACGTCCTCGGCATCGCCCGGATGTCCTACGAGCCCTGCCGCGCGACGGGGATCGCGCCGCGGGACCTGCGCTTCCAGGAAGCTGTGGCCATGCACGAGCACGCGGATCTCGTCGTCGTCGGCGCCGGCACCGTCGGCGGCTGGCTCAGCGTCTTCGCCCGGGAGGCGGGCTGCGAGCGCGTCCTGGTCGTCGACCAGGGCATGGCGGGCTACGGATCGAGCATCCGCGCGGCGGGGATGGTCCGCACCCAGGGCGGTACGCCGACCGCGGTGCACCTCGGCCAGGAGACCGTCGCCTTCTACGCCGGCCAGCACGAGCGCTACGGCATCGACTCCGGCTTCAGGTCGCTCGGCTACGCGATCCTGGCGTTCGGCGACGACGACCGGCAGGCGGCCGCCGCCCGGCTGGCCATGCAGGCGGCGGAGGGCCTGCCGTCGCGCTGGGTCGAGCCCGCCGAGCTCGCGGCGCTGGCCCCGCACATCGACGTGGAGCGCCTCACGGGAGCCACGTTCTGCGCGCTCGACGGGGCGATCGACCCGCCGCGCAACGTCACCGCGTACATGACCGTGATGCACCGGCTCGGCGTGGACGTCCGGGAGCGCACGCGCGTCACCGGGCTCGTCCTCGACGGGACCCGCGTGCGCGGCGTCGAGACCGACCGGGGGCCGATCATGGCCGACCGCGTCGTCCTCGCCGGCGGGTACGGCCAGGGGAGGCTGGCCCGCCTGGCCGGCGTCGAGGTGCCCGTCGGCGCCGTCCGGCACACGGTCGCCGTGACGTCGCCGCTGCCGTCCGTCGCGCCCGACGCGGTGATGGGCTTCGATCTCGCCGCCGGGCTGTACTGGCGTCCGGAGGAGGACGGCCTGCTCTTCGGCTGGAGCAATCCCGACGAGGCGCCGGGCGAGGCCCAGGGCGTGGACTGGGCGTTCGCCGAGCGGATGCGGCTCCGGCTCGGCGAGCTCGTGCCCGCCGCCGCCGGCGCGGGGCTGCGCAGGATCTGGGCCGCGACGATCGACTACACCCCCGACCACCTGCCCGTCGTCGGGCCGGCGCGCACGCCGGCGGGCGAGGAGCTCGAGGGGCTGACGCTCGCGTCGGCCGCGGGCCACGGGATGATGTGGGGCCCCGCGGTGTCGCGTATCGGCGCCGACCTGGCGTTGCACGGGACCACGGCGGTCACGGACGTCTCCATGCTCGGGGTCGAGCGCTTCCGCCCCGACGGGACGAGCCGGCTGGCCACCGACCCGATCGCCCTGCCGTTTCCCGACCGTGCCGCCGCGGTCGCCTGACCGGCGTCCGGCACGACTACATTTGGGACCTCTTCGGCGCCCGGGTACTCCAACTGGTCGAGAGAGCGGCCTTAAAAGCCGTGGCCCGCAAGGGCGTGCGGGTTCGAATCCCGCTCCGGGCATGCGCGTCCCGCCCGCGGGGGCGGAAACCGCCCTTGCGCACGGTGGCGTTCGGGCTACGCTTTTCCTTCGCGAATCTGTGGGGGGCTGCGCAACTTCCGACGCCGGGAGGAGTTCGCTCCGCGACGGGCCGGCCGAACGCACTCCTTGGAAGCCTCAGCACTCAAGCACCGCTCCGCACTCCGGGGCCCCACGCCGCTCCTCCGCCTCCAGGGCGACGAGCGGCTCGTGTCGCTCACGCGGCGGGGCAGCCAGGCGGCGTACGAGACGCTCGTCGCGCGCTACCAGTCGCGGCTCCTGGCCTTCTGCCGCCACATGCTGGCCTCGCGCGAGGACGCCGAGGACGTCCTCCAGGAGGTCTTCGCCGCCGCGTTCAGCGCGATGCTGGCCGACGACCGGCCGATCAACCTGCGCCCGTGGCTCTACCGCATCGCGCGCAACCGGTGCCTGAACCACCTGCGCCGGCAGACCGCCGTCGGCGTGGATTCGATGGACATCCACCTCGCCGACCACGGCAGCACCACCGCCGACAAGGTCCACAAGCGCGAGGAGTTCCGCGAGCTCGTCGGGGACGTCCAGACGCTGCCGGAGACCCAGCGCACCGCGCTGCTCCTGCGCGAGATCGACGCGCTCTCCTACGAGCAGATCGCCGAGGCGATGGACACGACGGTCCCGGCGATCAAGTCGCTGCTCGTCCGCGCGCGCGTGTCGCTGGCGGAGGCCGCCGAGGCCCGGCGCCTGAGCTGCGAGGAGGTCCGCTTCGAGCTCGGCGAGGTGGCCGAGGGGCTGCTCCGGCGGTCGCCGCCCATCCGCCGCCACGTGCGCGAGTGCGACCGCTGCCGGGCGTTCGACAAGCAGCTCGGGGCGACGAACCGCGCGCTCGCGGCCGTCTTCCCCGTCGGGCCCCTCCTGCTCCTGAAG
>CADCWC010000491.1 GCA_902806305.1 uncultured Thermoleophilia bacterium
GGCAGGTGCACCGAGCGACGGCCCTGCTTCGCGTGGCGGGCGACCTCGGAAGCCGGCTGGACGTCGACGAGATCCTCCGCGGCGTCGTCAATCACGCCGTGGCGCTCTTCGGGGCCGACCGGGCGGCGGTCGTTCTCCGTCGAGCGGACGGAACGGCCGTGGGATCGGCTGCACGCGGGCTCTCCCCGCGCTACCTGGCCACGCTCGACCAGTCACACGAGCGTTCTCTCGGGGACGCCGCCGTGGCACGCGACCGGCCGGTCGCGGCGGTGGCGTACGCGGAGGATCCACGGGCGGCCGGGATGCGCGCCACCATCGTCCAGGAGGGCTACGACACCGTGTGCGCGGCGCCGCTCTCGGTGGACGGGGAGGTCGGCGGCGTGCTGACGCTCTATCACGACCGGCCGCACCGGTGGACCGAAGAGGACATCGAGGCCCTCGCGGCGTTCGCGACACAGGCCGCGGTCGCGATCCGAACGGCCCGGAACTTCACCCAGATGGCGACCTGGACGGCTCAGCTGCAGTCGATCCAGCAGCTCGGTGCCGAGCTGAACCGGCTGACCAGCGTGCGCGACATCGGGCTCGCCATCGCGAGCGAGCTCCAGCAGCTGATCGACTACCACAACGTCCGCGTCTATCGCCTCTACGGCGAGCTGCTCGTGCCGGTCGCGATGCGCGGGCAGGTGGGCGAGTACGAGGACGAGACGCCCGAGCAGCTCCGGGTCCGGATCGGCGAGGGCATCACCGGCTGGGTCGCGGCGAACAAGGTGCCGCAGAACCTGCCGGACGCGGCGAAGGATCCGCGCGGCGACACGATCCCGGGGACGGAGGAGGACCTCGACGAATCGATGCTCCTCGCGCCGATGGTGTTCGAGGACACCGTCCTCGGCGTCCTCGTCCTCTCGAAGCTCGGGCTGCACCAGTTCAGCGACGACGACCTCCGCCTCCTGGTCATCTACGCGAGCTTCGCGGCGCAGGCGATGGCGAACGCGGACTCGACCGAACGCCTCCGGGAGCAGTCCGCGGAGCTCGAGCGACAGCTGCGCAGCCAGCGCCACCTCCTCCAGATCACCGAGTCGATCCTCGGCACGCTGGACGCGCCCGCGGTGCTCGACCAGATCGCGGACCGCCTGGCCGAGCTCGTCGGGTACGACAACATCTCGATCGAGCTCTACGACCGCGCGGCGAACCGGCTCCGGCCGTTGACCGCCAGGGGCGCCAACGCGGACGAGTACCTGCAGGAGTGGGAGGTCGGCGAGCAGGGCGTGGCGACGTGGGTCATCGAGCGCCGCGAGCCGGTGCTGATCGTGGACCAGTTCGACGATCCGCGGGTCCGCCACTTCGAATCGACCGGCCCGGTCCACGGCGGGCTCATCGTCGTCCCGCTCCGGGGCCGCGAGGGCGTCACGGGCGTCCTGACGCTGGAGCGCCTCGGCGTGGGCAACACCTTCCGTCCCGACGAGTTCGAGCTGGTGCAGCTGTTCGCGGCCCAGGTGTCGGTCGCGCTCCAGAACGCCGAAGCGCACGGCGCGGTCGAGATCCGTGCCCGGACCGACGCGCTGACCGGGCTGCTCAACCACGGGACGTTCCAGGAGTGGCTCGGTGCAGCGGTCGCGAGGGACGAGCGGTTCAGCCTCGTGATGATCGACCTGGACAACTTCAAGCGGGTCAACGACGCGCGGGGTCACCAGACCGGCGACGAGCTCCTGCGCCAGATCGCCCGGGCGGTCGTCGGCGCGGCCCGCGAGACCGACCATGTCTTCCGGTACGGCGGCGACGAGTTCGTGATCCTCCTGCCCGGGGCGGATGGCCCGGCGGCGACGGCCGTCTCGGAGCGAGTCCGGTCGGCCGTCCACGGCGTCGGCGGCAGCGCATCGCGCTGGGACGCGGACGGGGTTCGCGTCTCTGCCTCGTTCGGCGTGGCGACGTTCCCCGTCGACGGCGCGTCAGCCGAGCTCCTCCTTCTTGCCGCCGATCGCGCGTGCTTCGTCGCCAAACGGGCCGGCGGAGCAAGGATCGCCTCGGCGGAGGAAGGCCTCGCGCTCGCGGGCGAGTTCTCGCTCCAGAAGCCGACGCCGGTCGACGCGCCGACGATCGCCATCGAGCCGGCGCCGATGCCCGCCGCGAGGCCCGACGAGCCGGGCGGCTCGGCGGCTGGTGCCAGGCAGGAGGGGGTCACGGTCAGCTAGCTGTTGGGCGGCCGACGGCTATCCTGCGTCCATGGGACCCCGGGTCGTCATCACGATCGCCGACCCGGCTCGCGCCAGCGACACGGCCCTCGCCGCGCGGCGCAACGCGCTCTACGCCGACGCGATTGCCCGCCACGGCGGCGACCCCGTCCTCCTCTCCCCGGCATCGCCCGAGCGCGACAGGCGCGCGCTGCTCGACGAGATGAGCGGGCTCGTGCTGTCGGGCGGCGTGGACATCGACCCCGCCCGCTACGGCGGCCGCTCGCCGGGTTCCGACGTGGACCACGATCGCGACGAGCTCGAGGCCCAGGCGTGGGCCGCGGCGGATCGCCGTTCCGTGCCGGTCTTCGGGATCTGCCGCGGGCTCCAGGCGATCAACGTGTTCCTCGGCGGCCGGCTGGTGCCCGACGTTCGGGGGCACGCGGGACCGGCCTGGGGCGCCGGCCCGGCGCTCCGCCACCCCTTGCGCGTCGTGCCCGGCACGCGCCTCGCCCGGATCCTCTTCCCTACCAACGTCCGGGGCGGCGTGGTCGAGGTGAACTCCTACCACCACCAGGGCGTTCGGCCGGCGGACCTCGCGACGGGCCTCATCGCGTCCGGGACCGCGTCGTCCCGGGACGGCGAGCTCGTCGAGGCCGTCGAGACGCGCTCGGGCCGCTTCATCGTCGGCCTCCAGTCGCATCCCGAGCGACCGGACGGGACGGCGCCGGCCTTCGAGCGGCTCTTTGCGGTCTTCGTCGACGCGTGCCGGGGGCCGGCCACCTCCCGCTGACCAGAGCTCGCGCGACGCGCGCAGGCTCGGCCCGGTGGGGTCAGCCGGGACCCACGCCCTGGAGTCGACCGGCATCGATGACCCGCTGCAGGAACTGCCGGGTCCTCGGCTCGCGCGGCGCGGAGAAGATCTCCGCCGGCGGCGCGATCTCCAGCAGGCGTCCCTCGTCGAGGAACCCGACGCGCCCGGCGATGTCACGCGCGAACCCCATCTCGTGGGTCGCGATGACCATGGTCATCCCGCCGCTCGCCAGCTCGCGGACGACGTCGAGGACCTCGGCCACGAGCTCGGGGTCGAGGGCGCTCGTCACCTCGTCGAGCAGCAGCAGGTCGGGCTTCATCGCCAGCGCCCGCACGATCGCGACCCGCTGCTGCTGACCGCCCGACAGCCGGTCCGGGTACTCGTCGCGCTTGTCGGCGAGCCCGAATCGCTCGAGGAGGGCCTCGGCCGCCGCGTTCGCGTCCTGCTTCGTGGTCCCGAGCACCTTGCGCGGCGCGAGCGTCACGTTGGCGAG
>CADCWC010000492.1 GCA_902806305.1 uncultured Thermoleophilia bacterium
TCGCCGGTCGACGAGCCGCCCGGCGCCGCCTCGCCCTGCTCCCCGACGTAGGCGATGGGCGCGCCGAGCTCGGCCGTCTCGCCGTCGGGCACGACGATCTTGAGGAGCACCCCGGCGACGTCCGACTGGTAGTCCATGGTGGCCTTGTCCGTCTCGATCTCGGCCACGATGTCGCCGGCCGCGACCGTGTCGCCCTCCTGCTTCAGCCACCGCGCCACGGTCCCGCGCTCCATCGTGTCGCTCAGACGCGGCATCACCAGTTCTTCGGCCACGGGTCGTCCCTCGTCGTCGTTGTCCGGCCGCCGCGTGCTCCACACGCCCACGACGGCGAGGCGGCCGAGCGGGCGATCATCATAGGACGCCGCTCTCGCGCAGCAGGCTGCGCGCCGCCGCCTCGATCTTCTCCTCCTGCGTGAGCGCGGCGAGCTCGAGCGGCTTGGCGTACGGCATCGAGACCTCGGCCTGGCCGACCCGCTCGACGGGCGCGTCGAGGTCGTCGAAGCAGGCGCGGGAGATGCGCGCGGCGATCTCGGCCCCGACGCCGTAGGTCGACCAGCCCTCCTCCGCGATCAGCAGGCGGTTCGTCCTGCGCACCGACTCGGCCACCGTCTCGATGTCGAGCGGTCGGAGGGACCGCAGGTCCACCACCTCGACCTCGACGCCGCTCTGGGAGAGGCGGTCGGCCACGGTCAGCGCCCGCCGCACGGTGAAGGAGTGGGCGACGATCGTCAGGTCCGAGCCCTCGCGGACGACCGCGGCCCGGCCGAGCGGGACGGTGAAGTCCTCGTCGCCGTCCGGGATCTCGCCCGTCAGGTTGTAGAGCACGAGGTTCTCGTGGAACAGCACCGGGTCGTCGTCGCGGATCGCCGCCTTGAGCATCCCGTAGGCGTCGCGCGGGTTCGAGGGCGCGACCACCTTCAGCCCCGGCGTGTGGGCGAACCAGACCTCGAGGCTCTGCGAGTGCTGCGCGGTCAGCTGCGCGCCCGCACCGCCCGGGGTGCGGATCACCAGCGGGACTCGCACCTTGCCGCCGAACATCTGGTGGATCTTGGCGGCGTGGTTCACGACCATGTCCATCGCGACGAGGATGAAGTTGACGGTCATGATCTCGACCACCGGCCGCAGGCCGAGCATGGCCGAGCCGATGCCCGCGCCGACGAAGCCCTCCTCGGCGATCGGCGTCTCCCGCACGCGCTTCGGGCCGTACTTCTGCCAGAGGCCGGCCGTGACCTTGTAGGAGCCCTCGAAGCGGCCGATCTCCTCGCCCATCAGGTAGACCCGCTCGTCGCGCTCGAGCTCCTCGTCGAGCGCGCGGCGCAGGGCCTCGCGATAGGTCACGTCCGCCACGAGCGCGTCTCCTCCCGCTCCCCGAACGGCGCTCCGGCGTCCATCCGCGCGAACTGCTCGCCCCGGGCCTCGTCGCCGTAGACGTGCGCGTAGAGCTGCGCCGGGTCGGGCGCGGGGGCGGCGGCGGCCTCCTTGATCGCCTCCGCGACCTCGACCTCGACCTCCTGGCGCATCTCCTCGAGCTCGGACTCGTCGACGAGCCCGGCCTCCACGATGCGCTGCGCGAAGCTCGTGATCGGATCGCGGCTGCGCCACTGCTCGATCTCGTCGCGCTCGCGGTAGACCTTGCCCGCGTCGGCGACCGAGTGGCCGCGGATCCGGTAGGTCATCGTCTCGAGCAGCGCCGGTCGACGCTCGGCGCGGGCCTGGTCGAGCAGGCGGCCCGAGGCCTCGCGGACGGCGAGGACGTCGTTGCCGTCCACGCGCTCGCCGTGCATCCCGTAGGCGGCGGCGCGCTTCCACTGCTCGGGCTCGCCCGAGGCCTGCGTCACGCTCGTCCCCATGCCGTAGAGGTTGTTGATGCACTGGAAGACGATCGGCAGGTTCCAGATCGCGGCCAGGTTCAGCGCCTCGTGGAACGCCCCGATGTTGGTCGCGGCCTCGCCGAACTGGCAGAGCACGGCGGCGTCGGCCTCCGTGTAGTCGAGGGCGAGCGCCGCGCCGACCGCGATCGGCAGCTGGCCGCCGACGATGCCCCAGCCGCCCAGGAAGTGGCGCTCCACGTCGAGCAGGTGCATGGACCCGCCGTAGCCGCCCGCCACGCCGGTCGACTTGCCGAAGAGCTCCGCCATCACGGCGGCCGTCGGGCTGCCGACGGCGAGGGCCGTGCCGTGGTCGCGGTAGCTCGCGAAGAGGTAGTCGTCCTCCCGCAGCGGGTCGATCGCGCCCGCGTGGGCGGCCTCCTCGCCGATCGCCAGGTGGCAGTAGCCGCCGATCCGGGCCCGGGTGTACTGCTCCTCGGTCCGCTCCTCGAAGCGGCGGATGAGCGCCATGACCCGGTACAGGCGCCGAGCGTCCGCCGGGTCGATCTCGAGCGCCGTGGTCCGCTCTTCCGCTCTGGCCATCCGTGCCGTACCTCGCAGGGAGTCGCTGTGACGTTCGGGGCTGTTGCCGCGTAGCAGCGTACCCGGCCGCGCGGAGGACCACCCCCGAGGTGCGGGGGTGTCGACCCGTGGCCTACGATGTGCCGCATGACGACGTTGCAGAGGCAGTGGGACGAGGTGCTCGCGCTCGAGCCGGAGGACTGGTCCTACCTGTCGCTGGAGCTGGCGCTCGACGACCCCGAGCGCATGGAGGAGGCGGCGCTGCTCGTCTGTCCGCTGAACCCGTGGCACGGCGCGTCCTGGCGGTCGGGGATCCTGCGCTTCCGCGTCGCCCACTCGGAGGGCTACGGCGCCGACCCGGGGGTCACGCGCAGCATGCTCGGACGGCTGGACGCCGTCGGGATCGGAGGTCGCCTCCGCCTGCTCCAGGCGCTCGACGGCGTGCGGCTCGTCCTGTCGCACGGCCCGACCTGAGCCGCGTGCCCGGTCGCCAAGCTTCCACCGTGACGTCGTACCTCACGATCGACGGCGAGGAGACGCCGCTGACCGGCGCCCGCCTGCGGTTCGAGCCGGCCGCCGCCGACGGGCGCGAAGGCGTGCTCTTCCACCTCGCGGCCCACGGCGGCCGGCACCTCCTGCACCTCACGGCGTGGGCGGCGGGCCCGGACATCGGCGCGCTGTCGGGCCAGGTCGTCGACCTGACCGAGAGTGGCTGCGACGCCGCCATCGACGGACGCATGTTCCACGCCGGCGCCCTGCGCTTCGGCCGCGTGCGCGGGGACCGCGCGGTGCTTTCGCTCGACGGGGTCGTGGAGGGCCTCGACCCCACGGTCGAGACGCGCGCCGCCGTCGAGGCGGACGTGCGCTGCGACGTCGCCGCGGTGGCCGATCGCCGGTTCTGCCTCTCCTGCGCCACGTCGCTCGATCGCTTCGTGCGGGTGCACGACCAGTTCGTCGGCCGCCACCGCGTCCGACGACGGAGCGTGCCCGTGCTCTGCGACGGCTGCGCGGCGTTCATGGGAACCCCGCGACACTGCCCGGAGTGCGCGGCGAGCTACGCCGCCGCCGACGTCCACACGCTC
>CADCWC010000493.1 GCA_902806305.1 uncultured Thermoleophilia bacterium
ACCCAGGCGTCGCCGGCCCAGAAGGCGCTGACGGGCGCGCTCGTCGCCCTCGCGCTCGCCGGCCTGGCGGCGTGGGCGTACCTCGGCGACGTGCCGCTCGTGCCGGTGCTGTGACCGGCTCCGCGAGGGGCGGTCAGCCCGGGTCGTGCGCGGTTCGGAAACGGACCACCGACCGCGCCGCGACCGGGCTCCCCGACGCTTCCATCCGGCGGACCGCATCCTCGACCGCGTAGGTCGTGCGCCGGAGCTCGACCTCGGCGCCGTCGAGGACGGCCCACGCCGCCCGCACGTCGCCGTCGTCGGGCAGGCCGACCGAGCCCGGGTTGACCACGGTCCACCGGTCGACGGCCCGACGGTACTGCACGTGCGTGTGGCCGCAGACGAGCAGCCGCGCGTCGACGCCCGCCAGCATGGTCCGGACCTCGTCGGCGGGCGTGTCGGGCCGGAGGACCTCCTCGTCGGAGCGCGGCGTGGCGTGGACCGCGAGCACGCCGACCTCGTCCAGGGCGACGCGGGTCGGCAGGCCGGCCAGCCAGGCGATCCGGTCGGGTCCGAGCCGCTCGGCGGTCCAGCGGACGCCGGCGTCGTCGCGTCCCTCGACGATCCAGCGGTCGGTGTTCCCCTGGAGGCTCGCGGTGCGCCCCTCGAGGGCGCGCAGCCGGTCGACGCACTCGGCGGGCTCCGGGCCGTTGAGCGCGTAGTCCCCGCCGAGCACGACTCGGTCGACCGACTCGTGCTCCAGCTCGGCCAGGGCCGCCTCGAGTGCCGTCAGGTTCCCGTGGACGTCGTAGAGCAGGGCCGTGCGCACGGCGCGGCAGCCTACCGCCACGGGCGAGGACCGTGTCGACGGCCCCCGCCCGTGGCGTCTCAGGCGACGGCGATCCGCTTGGCCACGAACGCGAGCGGCGGCCGAGCGGCGTCCGACTTCGTCGTCGCGGCCGCGTCGCGACGCTGCTTCTGCGGGCGCGCGAACACGGTGGCCCGGACCCCGCCCGGCGTCTCGCCGACCAGCGCCGCGAGCTGCGCGCAGGGCACCTTGGCGCCGCCTGCGAGGCACGTCGTCCGCGCGTCGACCGTGACGGCGAACGTCGTGCCGTCGAGCTCCTCGGTCAGGTGGGCGGCGAGCCGCCGCGGCACGCCGTTCAGCACCCGGTTCAGCGACGCGCCGAACGCGCCGTCGGCGAACGACTCGAGGTCGACGTCGAGCCGGACGGGCTTCGTGTAGAGGCCCTTCGGGATCGCCGCCCGGCGCTCCTCGCCGCGGACCGGACCGCGCTTCCGTCCCGCGGTCGTGCCCTCCTGCCGGAGCTCCGGCGCGTTCCCGTCCGCGACGGCGACGGGGGTCCCGCGCTCGACGGGCGCGCCCGAGGCGGGTGCGGCGAGGGAGACGGCGAGGCCGACGAGGAGGACTCCGACGGGCAGCTTCATGCATCGTCCTTGGGTCACGTCGGGCGACCGCCCGACCGGGATCCCATCGTCCTCGGACGCCTGTGTGCTGAGCCTCTGACGGGTCACGGACGCGCAGTTCCCCCGGCCGGGGGACGCCGCCCTCAGAGGATGCGCTGACCGAGCGCGGAGCAGATGAGCTCCACGGCCAGGGCGCCGGTGGCGTTCCGCTCGTCCAGGATCGGGTTCGCCTCCACGACCTGCAGCGAGCCGATCATCCCCGCGTCGTGCAGCATCTCCATCGCCAGGTGGGCCTCCCGGAACCCGATCCCCCCGGGGACGGGCGTGCCGACGCCCGGCGCGATGCGGGGGTCGACGACGTCGAGGTCGAGCGAGACGTGGACCCACGGCGCCTCGCCGAGGCGGGCGATCGCCCGCTCCAGGCAGCGCTCGAGACCATGCCGGTCGATCTCCGGCATCGTCGCCACGTACAGCTCGGACGATCGGATCAGGCTCCGCTCGGACGGGTCCAACGAGCGCACGCCGAGCAGCGTGGTGTGACGCTCGGAGACCATCGGCAAGGGCCACGCGTCGGAGCGGAAGTGGTCCGGCGCGTAGCCGAGCGCCGCCGCGAGCGGCATGCCGTGGACGTTGCCGCTCGGGCTCGTCCCCGGCACGTTCAGGTCGCCGTGCGCGTCGAGCCAGAGGAGGCCCCCGGGGGCGTCGCCGTGGGCGCGGGCCAGCCCGCCGAGGACGCCGATCGCGAGCGAGTGGTCGCCGCCGAGGACGAGCGGCAGTTCGTCGGACGCGACGCAGCGCACCATCTCGTCGGCGAGACGCTCGCCGTAGCGCATGATCGAGGTCAGGTAGCGCGCCTCCGGCTGCCCGACGTCGAGCGTCTCGACGCCCTCCACGACGACGTTCCCCCGGTCGCGCACGTCGTGCCCGAGCGCCTCCAGGCGTGGCACGAGGCCTCCGTACCGGATCGCCGACGGCCCCATGTCGACGCCACGCCGACCCTGGCCCAGGTCGAGGGCGGCGCCGATCACGGCCACGCGGCGGCGGGGGCTCTCAGGGCGCATGGCGGGCGACTGTAGCGGCGCCCGGGCCGGACGCCCCCCGGGCCTCCGTGTTCGCCGGGCCCGCGCCGGCTTCCGCCGTCGCCCCGAGCACCGTCTCGCGGTCGGCGACGCGGATCAGGAGCGGCTCGTGCGTGGCGCAGACGATCGCGGCCCCCTGGGTCCGGGCGGCGTCGGCGAGCAGCGCCGCCACGTGCCGGGCGTTCACCTCGTCGAGCCGGGACGTCGGCTCGTCGACGACCACGAGCGCGGGCTCCGGCGCGAGCGCCCGCGCGATCGCCACGCGTTGCCGCTCGCCCGCCGACAGGGTGTCGACGCGGGCGTCGGCCCGGTCGGCGATTCCCAGCGGCTCGAGCCACGCGAGCGCCGCGCGCGCGGCGGCGCCTCGGCCACGGCCTCGGATCTCGAGGGCGAGCGCCACGTTCTCCGCCGCCGACAGGTGCGGCACGAGCCCCACGCCCTGCGCCACCACGCCGATCGAGCGGCGTCGCAGCGCTGCGAGGCGCTCACGGTCGAGGTCCTCGAGCGCGGTGCCGAGGACCGTCACCCGACCCGCGGACGGCCGCTCGAGGCCGGCGAGCAGCCGCAGCAGCGTGCTCTTGCCGCTGCCCGAGCGGCCGCTGATCACGCTCAGGAGCCCGGGCTCGAACGTCGCGTCAAGACCGCTCAGCACGATGCGCCGGGTGCGCCCGTGTCCGAAGGCCACGGTGACCCCGTGCAGCTCGGCCACGGCCGGTCCGGTGGGTCGCCCCCGCGGCACCGGACGGGCCGCCCGCGGCGGGCCGGGCGGCGCCGGCGTCCCGGCCGGCCGTACGAGCAGCCCGTCCGGTCGAGGCTCGACGACCGCGTGGCGGTCGATGCCCGCCGCCGCGAGCTCGTCCTCCGGCAGCCGCGCCCAGCCGCCCCGCCCGATCACCGCAGCGCCGACGACGGAGCCGTCGGCCCGCGTCTCGGTGCTCAGCCGTCCGTCGCGGATGTGGACGACCCGGTCAGCGATGGCGGCC
>CADCWC010000494.1 GCA_902806305.1 uncultured Thermoleophilia bacterium
CCGGATGCTGACGACGTACCGGGGCGTCTACGGCGGCAAGACCGGGTGGACCACGATCGCAGGCGGGTGCCTGGCGGTGGCCGCGAGTCGCGACGGTCGCCGCGTGGTCGCGGTCGTGCTGCGCTCCCGGAACGTGTGGGCGGACATGCCGCGGCTGTTGGACGCCGCCTTCGCGGCCGGCGCCCGGCGAGCCGAGTAGGGCCACCGGGCGCCCCGCGAGGACGGCGCCGGTCAGATCACGACGAGCGTGAACTCACCGTCCTCCGGCGTGCGGCCGGTGTCGACGTCGCGCACCACGACCTGCCACACGAGGACGCCCTCGAAGGTCACCCGCTGGACCGCGATGCTGTTGTCGGCGGCCGTCACGCCGCCGACCGGCGTGGCGATGGCGGTCGTCTGCGTGATGTCGATGTTCGCGACGCGGACCAGGTACACGCCGGGCCCGGTCCGCCGCACCTCGGGGTACGACGTGCAGCTCTGGCGGAACGGGGTGAACGACGGATCGCTCGTCCAGGCGTTCGGGTAGGTCGGGCGGCCCGCCACCGTCACCCAGGCCAGGACGCTGCCGGGCGCGCAGCGGCGCTGGTAGCGGCTGGAGTCGAGGCCATCGAGGCGGTCGGCGTTGAGCGCGCCGAGCGAGAGGTCGCCGCGCGTGATGCCGCGGCTGGCCACGTCGATCGAGCGGATCTGGCCGTTGCGGATGTCCTCGCTCCGGATGGTGTTGTCCCGGATGTCGGCGCTCGTGACGAGCCGCGCGGCCACCGCCGGCGAGCTGAGCGCCACGACGAGCGCCGTGGCGCCGAGGACGGTCCCCGCGGACGGGCGGCGGAGACGCGGACGAGGGAACGAGCGCATTGGGGACCTCCGGGTCGTGAGCGCGGAGACCGTACTCCGCCCGGCGGCATGCCGGGGCGAAGCCTTACGCGTCGATCACAGACGGTCCTGCTCGACGAACGACAGCTCCATGCCGATCGCGAACAGCGCGAGCAGGCTCAGGAACGTGACCCCGACGATCACGCGTCGGAGCGGCGAGACCTGGTAGTAGCTCCGCGCGGCCGCGTCGCCCCGCCGGTACTCCCGCCAGCGCTTCCAGGCGTCGAGGCCACCGATCACGGCGATCAGGATCAGGATGAGGTTCGGCCGCAGGAGGAGCAGCGCCGCGATGCCCGCGATCCCCACGAGCCAGAACGCCGGGTGGATGGCGGCGGCGGCGCGGCCGCCGTCGAGCGGCGTGATCGGCAGCAGGTTGAACAGGTTCAGGAAGAACCCCGTGTAGGCGGCGGCGCGCAGGAGGTCCGAGTCGAGCCCGACGCCCAGGGCGAGCACGAACGCCGCGCCGATCCCGCCCAGGATCGGCCCGGCCAGCGCGACCTTCGCCTCCACCCAGGCGTCCTTCGGCAGCTCCTTCATGCCCACCACGGCGCCCAGGAACGGGATGAACATCGGCGCGGTGGCCTTGATGCCCTCACGTCGGAGCGCGAGCACGTGGCCCATCTCGTGGACGAACAGGAGCACGACGAACAGCACCGCGAACGGCAGGCCGAAGATGAGCGCGTAGGCGCCGATCGAGACGACACCCGAGATCGCCGAGCCCGCGAACTTCAGCTTGGCGATGGCCAGGAAGACGAACTTCAGCTTCGCGATCCACTGGAAGCCGAAGATCAGGATCAGCGCGAACGGGCCGAGCAGGCGCTTGAGCCGACCCTGCCACGGCGACGCCGTCTTCGGCGCCGGTCCGTCCGAGACGGCGCCGGTGGCCGGGGCGGACGCCGCGGTCGGCGTGCCCGTCCACCAGCCGATCGTGAAGCCGCCGGAGCTGCGGCTGAAGTCGCGGAGGCGGGTCAGCCAGGTCATGGCGATGCGGCGGTTGCGGTCCGAGTCGGCCGGGTCGAAGCGGAACCCCGCCGTCCCGGCCGCCGCCCGCCCCTCGAGCAGCAGCTGCTCGCGCGGCGTCTCCTCCTCGAGCACGCCGTCGAGCACGTCGGCGATCACGAACGCGTCGGCCGCCGAGACGTGCGTGTCCCACTCGTCGCGCATCCGCCGGAGCGTGTCCGGGTCGAGGGCCCGCCGGGCCTCGAGCAGGTCGACGGTGGCGTGCCACGTCGACGGCTCGACCTCGACGGCGTGGCCGTCTGCGGGCGTGAGCCAGAACCCCACCTACGATCCCTGTCCGATCCAGGCCGCGCCGTCCACGTAGTGCTCCTTCTTCCAGATGGGGGCCTGGGCCTTGAGCGTGTCGAGCGCCTCGGCGCAGGCCGCGAGCGCCTCGGCCCGGTGCGGCGCGGAGCAGGCGATCGCCACGGTCGTCTCCCCGATGTCGCAGCGACCGAACCGGTGGCTGATCGCGATGCCGAGCAGCCCGTGCCGCGTCGCCAGGTCGGTCGCGATCCGCCGCAGCTCCTCGACGGCCATCTCCTCGAAGACCTCGTAGTCGAGATGCTCGACCGACCGCTCGCGAGAGTGGTCGCGCACGACGCCGGAGAACGTCGCGATCGCGCCCGCCCCGGGATGCGCCACGCGGTCCGCCACGGCGGCGAGGTCGATCCGGTCGCCCGTGACCTCGACGTGCGGCGCGGATGCCCCGCCCGAGACCGGTGGGATCAGCGCCACCTCGTCGCCGTCCCGGAGTGGTGCCGAGGGCTCGACGTAGCCGCGGTTGACGGCATGGGCCAGGCCGGCCGGCGCGGCCCCGAGCCGGAGCGCGGGCCAGACGTCGGCCACGGTGGCCCCGTCGGCCAGGTCGAGCGACTGCTCACGGCGCCCGGCCAGCTCACGCAGGGACGCAAAGAGCCGGACACGCACGTGGATCACCGCTCCATTGTGCCGCAGTGACGGGGTCACGAGGCCGATGCCGCGTTGCGGTTCGGCGACGGAGAGCCTCAGGCGGGCAGCCGCACCGTGCGGCGCACGGGCCGTGCGCTCCCTGTCGGCGTCAGCTCGGCCGTCACGCGCCGGACGGTCCGCGCCGGGCGAAGCCGGACCGTCACGACGCCGGGCCTGCGGACGCGGACCGCGACGAGCAGGCGCGACCCCGCGCGGACGCGCAGGGTCCCGGCGGCCGAGGCGCGAAGTCGAAGGACGACGGCGCCGCGCACGCGTCGGCCGCTGACGACGGTCAGCGTGGCCACCGCCCTCGCGCCGGTGCCCGCCCGCACGACCGGAGGCGTGGGCGGGGGAGGGTCGCCGACCGGAGCGGGGGGCAGCACGGGTGTCGGGACGGTCGGGCCCACGGGCGGCGGGACGGTGGCCGGCCCGTCCGGCGCGCCGGTGCCCGGCGTCACGATCGGGGGCGGGACGAGGGTGGCGAAGCTCCGGCTCTCGCCGCCCGCGGCGGCGAGGCCGTGGACCACCAGCCGCGCGTGGTAGGTCGTGCCCGGGGTCAGACCGGTCAGACGCACGCCGACCGCCCGGGCCGGCGCACCGGCGGCCAGGTCGACGGCGGCGGTGCGGCTCCCGTAGGCGGGCGT
>CADCWC010000495.1 GCA_902806305.1 uncultured Thermoleophilia bacterium
GCGCGTCGCTCACCCGCCCACCTCGGAGAGCGCCCGGAGCCCGCCCGGGAGTTCGGCGGACGGCATACGTCTCAGGGGCTCTGTCACGATGAGCTCCGCGGAGCCGTTTGCGACTGGCATCGGGGACGCCAACCCCACGCGCCCCCTTTGGAGCAGCGCCGCGAGGGAGCCCGAGGCGGGCGCTGATAGTGCCACATTCGGCACTAACGTGACAGAGCCAGAGCAACGGCCAGGTCGTGGACGTACATCCCTCTAGCCCCGGCCGGTGGGTCGGTTTCTGGGTCAGTCTCTCCCGGCAAGATGCGTCATCCGGGGCAGGGAACTGCGGCGCCGACGCCCGTTCTCCCTCTGAAAAGCCGGCAGATTGTCAGTAAGTGGGTCCGCCCTGAGCCGAATGGGGTTCAGGGGGTCGCGGGTTCAAATCCCGCCGTCCCGATATTGCATAACGCGAGGCCCGACCGGCACTACCGCCGGTCGGGCCTCGTCGCGTCGAAGCGTCCGCGTCCCCGCTTGTGGGACCCTGTCCTAACGGCAGCCCGCGGTGACTGGTATGCGCCACCCGCAGTGGGCCGCGCGGACGGCTGCACACGCGCCCCATCGCCTTTTTCCTAGAAGGCCGCTCGCGTGAACGACGATGCGTCGCGCCGCGCCGGCGCCGACCACCACGTGGTGCTCAGCGTAGACGGGCTCCGTCACGTTGACCATTAGGGAGTAGCGTCGGCGCGTCCCTCCACCCCGATGCCCAGTCGTGCCTGAGCGGCCGAACCCCTACCATGGCCATCGCTTCCCCCGCGAGGTGATCGCTCACGCCGTCCAGCTCTATCTCCGGTTCGCCTTGAGCTTCCGGGACGTCGAGGAGCTGCCCGCTGATCCGGGGATCGTTCTCTCGTACGAGACGGTCCGTCGGCGGGTACCGAAGTTCGGGGGCCAGTACGCCGACGAGTTGCGCCGGCGCGAGTCGAGGCCGGGGCGGACGTGGCATCTGGATGAGATGGCAATGCGCATCGGCGGGCGGCTGCACGGGTTGTGGCGCGCGGTCACTGAGCACGGGCAGACGCTCGACGTGCTCCTCCAAGAGCACCGCGATGCCGCGGCGGCCCAGCGATTCGTCCGACGCTTGCTCATCGTGGCCGACGGCGCGCCGCCCCAGCGGATCACGACCGACAAGCTCCGGAGCTACGCGGCGGCGCTCGAGCACATGCCCGAGATGCAGTCCGTCGAGCACGTCCACGTGCGGTCCGCCATGCGATGCGACAACCGCGTCGAGCAGGCGCACCAGCCGGCGCGCGTCCGCGAGTACGTGATGCGCCGGTTCGAGTCTCCCCTCGCGGCGCAGCGGTTCCCGAGCGCCTTCGCCCGCGTGTGCAACCTGTTCTGGTCGCGCCACCTGCTCACGGCGGCCGAATACCGTGCAACCATGCGCGATCGTGTCACGACGTGGCGCGGGGTGGCCGGGTTGCGCGCCGCCTGACGCCACTTGCGCGCCCGGCGGTCGCCTCAGCGGCCGTAAATTGCCTCTACCTGGCGAGCCCTGCAGCGTGCCCGTGCCGCACGCGCCACATCGCGCGAGTCGGCCGCGACCGCTTCCGCGGACTTGACGTTGTACGCGCAGACATCCTTGGCGTCGCCGCACCCGTTGGTCAGCACGCTCGGGCGTTCGGATCCGTCGGCACCCTGTCTCGCGGCTCGCGACGTCGACGCTCGGAATCGGGTGCCCACGCTGACCGTAGTGGGTACGACACCCCTGCCAGAGCGGACAGTGCAGGCGTGACGCGACCGAGACCGCCTGCGTCAGGCGAACGGCGCCAGCAGCGGCGACGCACCGCGCACCAGCGCCTGCGCCACGCCGCGCCCGAGGAGCGTGCCGAGCACGTTGCCGGTGCCCGAGTAGCCGCCGACCGCCCACACACCCGGCCGCGCCTGCTCCGCCACCGGCATGCGGTTCGTGGTGTAGCCCACGGTCGCGGCCCACCGGTGCGTGATGGGCGCCCGCGCACCGACCCGCTCCCGGAGCACACGCTCCAGCGCGCCCTGTACCGCGTCGGTGGGTACCGCGTCATACGTCCACTCGGCCGCGCCCCCGAGGTCGCGCCCGCCGCCCAGCGCGATGCGCCCGTCGGGGAGCTGCTGCCAGTAGTCGTGCCCCCAGCGCGCGTACACCGGGCGCGGTACCGTGACCTCCCACGCCGGCGCGGTGGCGAGCATCTGCAGCCGCGTGGTGCGCACCCGCGCCGCGAACTCCGGCAGCAGCTGCTCCAGCCCGCCGTCGACGGCGACCACCACGTCGCGGCAGCGTACGCGGCCGCGCGGCGTCGCGACGGCGCCCCGCGCGACTGTCACGGCCGGCGACCGCTCGAAGATGCGGGCTCCGCCGCGGACGGCGCGCCGCGCGAGCGCACGGCACCGCGCGAGCGGCTGGAAGGCGCCGTCGGTCGGGATGAGCAGGCCTCGGCCCTCCGGGCCGTGGTAGGGATCGGCCGGGAGCTCGTCGGCGCGCATCGCGGCGAGCTGCACGGCGCAGTCGGCCTCCTCGGCGGCGGAGTCGGCGATGCGGAGCGAGCCCACGCGGCGGATCACGTCCGGCGTCTCGGCGCACATGCGGTCGATCTCGCCCATCGTGAGGCGGTAGATCGCCCGGGCGCGCTCGCGGCCGAGCGCCCGCACCGCATCGTGGTAGAACGCCGTGGCGCCCGCGAGGAGGAACCCGCCGTTGCGCCCCGCGGCGCCGCCGGCGACGTCGCCGGCGTCGACGCCGACGACGCGCTGCCCGAGCGCGAGCAGCTCGTGGACGCAGGCGAGCCCCGAGCCGCCGAGGCCGACGACGCCGACGTCGGCCTCGACCTCGCCCTCGAGCGTCGGCAGGGCGGGCCACGGCGCGTCGTCCCACACCGGGCCCGCGCCGAGCGCGGGCGCGGAGGCCGCCCCGGTCACCGGGCCGCGCGCCCCCCGGGGGGGAGCGCCGCCGTCCCCGAGCGCGGGTCGAAGCGGCTCCCGGCGGGGAGCACGTGCATCACGACGCCGGTCGCGCCGAGCGTCGGGGCGCCCGGCGCCGTCACGGCGCTGCGCCTCGCGTCGTACACCACGGCGGCGCTCGCGCCGGCCACCCGCCAGCGGCCGTCGGGCTCGACGACGAGGGCGGTGGACTCGTCGATCCCGACACCGAGGCGCACCGGGCGCTCGAGGACGAGGCTCACCAGGCGGTTGTGGCGCTTCCGGCGGACGAAGTGCTGGTCCACGATGAAGTCGGTGACGAGCCCGAAGCCGTCGGCGACGACGACGTTGTCGCGGCTGATCGTGATGAACGCGGCAGTGCTGTCGGCCGGCGGGCGGCTGCCGCCCCGGCGCCGCTCGTCGCCGGTGATCATCGGCGACGACATCACGGCGGCGCCGGCGGAGGTGCCGCCGACGACCGCCCCCGCCGCGTAGCGCGCCTGGATCGCCTGCTCGGTGCGCGTGCCGCCGAGC
>CADCWC010000496.1 GCA_902806305.1 uncultured Thermoleophilia bacterium
ACCGCGACATCTAACTCGTCGATCCCGACGGAGTCACGGTCGAGCTGACCGAGGGCCCCGCGGGCGGCACGGGAGCATCACGAGGCTGACCATGGCAGCCCTGACCCTCCTGACGCCACCGGGCGGCGATCGCCGCCGGACACCGCGACCACCGGCGAGCACCGCCGGGGAGGCATCCAGATGATCCAGATCCGACGCGCGATCCCGGGCGTCCTCGTGGCGATGCTCGCCGTCGTGGCGGCAGGCTGCGGCGACGCGGAGACGACCGACACGGGTGGCGGCGGAGGTGCGACGCAGGCGACGCTCGAGGAGACGCCGACCGCCACGACGGCCGGCCGGCAGGGCGGTGACATGACGTTCGGGATCCTCTTCGACCCGCAGAACTTCGACGTGTACCAGAGCTTCGACACGACCTCCGTGGCCGTCTGGGGCGCGTGGTGGGAGTACCTCGTCCGGCCGACGAAGGACACGAAGGGCTTCGAGGGACGGCTGGCCGAGAGCTTCGAGCAGTCCGAGGACGACCGCGTGTACACGTTCAAGCTGCGCCAGGGCGTCACGTTCTCGAACGGCGACCCGCTGACCACCGAGGACGTCCTCTACTCGCTGAACCGCGCCTTCTCCGAGAAGACGAGCACGATCGCGTTCCTCAAGGAGAAGATCGCCTCGATGACCGCGCCCGACGAACAGACGGTGCGCGTGGAGTTCAAGGAGCCGTGGCCCTACTTCCTGGGCCAGATCGCCGGACACATGGCGGTCATCCTGCCCAAGAAGCTCGTCCAGCAGCAGGGCTGGAAGACGTACCTGCAGAAGCCGGTCGGGACGGGACCGTTCATGTGGGAGACGCGTGACCCCGGCAGCTCGCTGCGCGTGGTCCGCAACCCGACCTACTGGCAGGAAGGCCATCCCAAGCTCGACAGCCTGACGTTCCAGGTCTTCGCCGACGACAGCGCCCGGGTCACCGCCGTCCGCGGTGGCCGCGCCGACCTCGTGGAGGGACCGCCGCCGAACCAGATCGCCGAGCTCGGCGCCGACCAGAAGCTCCAGACGTTCGTGTTCCCGTCGACCCGGGTGGACCTGATCGCGGCCAACACCAAGAAGCCGCCGCTCGACGACGCGAAGGTGCGGCAGGCGATCTCGCTCGCGATCAACCGTCAGGCCATCGTCGAGGCCGGCCTGTTCGGCTCCGGCGAGCCCGCCACGACGTTCCTCGTCGGCCCGCCCGAGCTGACCTACCAGAACACGGGTCTCGATCTCTACCCGTACGATCCCGAGCGGGCGAAGCAGCTGCTCGGAGAGGCGGGCGTGCAGAACGCCAAGGTCACGCTCACCATCTCGGAAGGCACCGTGCAGTCGGTCATCGGCGAGATCGTGAAGCAGAACCTCGCCGACGTGGGGATCGAGGCCGCGATCGTGCGCAAGGACCTCGCCTCCGCCGAGAACGACATCGCCGGGCTCGACTACCAGCTCTCCACGACCTTCTGGTCCGACTACCTGCCCGAGCCGACGGTGCAGCCGCAGTTCGCGATCGACCCGGACTACTGCTGCAAGGCGTACTTCACCCAGTACGACAACCCGGCCCACGTGAAGGTCATCAAGGACGCCATCGCGGAGACCGACGCCGAGGCTCGCAAGGAGGGATTCGACGCGGTCCAGCGCGCCATCGCGGAGGCGGCCAACGTCCTGCCGCTGTTCTTCCCGAAGCTCACGTTCGTCGGCACCGCCGAGGTGGCCGGGTTCCACGCCTACCCGAACAACATGTACGCCTTCGAAGAGCTCGGGTTCAAGTAGGGATGGCGACGTGACTGCGCCCGACGAGCCGCTGCTCGAGGTGCGCGGCCTGACGAAGGTGTTCGGCGGCCGTCGCCGCTTCGGCGGCGGCTCGCCCGAGGTCGTGGCCGTGCGCGACGCGTCGCTCGCGATCGCGCGCGGCGACTGCCTCGGGCTCGTGGGCGAGAGCGGCTCGGGCAAGAGCACGCTGGCCGACTGCGTGGCGGGCCTCTCCGTGCCCACCCGGGGAGAGGTCCGTTACGGAGGCGAGGTCGTCAACGCCCCCGGCCGCCGGCCACAGCTGCCACGCGCGCACGGCGTCACGGTCGTCTTCCAGGACCCGTTCTCCTCGCTCAACCCGCGCCGGACGGTCGGCTCGGTGCTGGCCGAGATCCTCTCGGTGCATCGCCTGCGGCCGCGCGAGGCGGTCCAGGGACGGGTGGAGGAGCTGCTCGATCGCGTCGGCCTCGCCGCGGACGTGGCGGACCGGCGGCCGGACCGGCTCTCGGGCGGCCAACGCCAGCGCGTCGCGATCGCACGGGCGCTGGCCTTCGAGCCGGCGCTGATGGTGGCCGACGAGATCGTCTCGGCGCTCGACGTGTCCGTCCAGGCGCAGATCCTCAACCTGCTCGCCGACCTCCGGGACGAGCTCGGCCTGACGGTCCTCTTCATCACGCACGATCTGGCGGTGGTCCGGCAGCTGTGCAACCGCGTCGCCGTCATGAACCTGGGCGTCATCGTCGAGATCGACGACACCGAGTCGGTCCTCGCGGCGCCGTCGCACCCGTACACGCAGGAGCTGCTGCGCGCGGTGCCCCGGCTGCACGCGCCCTCGGCGTCGGGGTCCGCGTGAACCGGTACGGGCGGCTGGTGGCCCGGCGCGTGCTGGGCGCCGTGCCCGTGCTGATCGGGATCACGATCGTCACGTTCCTCCTGGTCCGTGCGCTGCCGGGCGACCCCGCACGGGCGATCGCCGGTCTGCGGGCGAGCCCCGAGGTGCTCGCGGAGGTCCGCGAGCGGATCGGCGTCGAGGAGCCTGCCGTCGAGCAGTACCGGCGCTACGTGACGCGGGTCGTGCAGGGCGACCTCGGCACGTCGTTCGTCCTCAACGAGAGCATCAACGGGCTGATCCGCGCCCGCCTCCCCGCCACGCTCTTGCTGATCGCCTACGCGGTCGTCCTCGCGCTCCTCGTCGGCGTGCCGCTGGCACTGTGGTCGGCGCTCCGACGCAACCGCTGGCCGGACCACCTCGTCCGCGGGGTGCTCGTGGTGCTGCTCGGCATCCCGAGCTTCTGGCTGGGGATCCTGCTCGTCACCTACCTCGCCCTCGAGACCGGTTGGTTCCCGTCAGGCGGCTACGGCACCGGGTTCACGGGCCACCTCTCGCACCTCTTCCTGCCTGCCCTGACGCTGGCCGTGACGTTCCTGGCGGTGCTCGTGCGGAGCCTGCGCGCCTCGACACTGGAGGTGCTCCAGGCCGACTACGTGGCCCTGGCCCGCCTGAAGGGCATCTCGCAGCGGCGTCTGCTCGGTCGCCACGTGCTGCGCAACGCGCTGCGGCCCGCAGTCACGATCGTCGGTCTGAACATGAGCTTCCTGCTCGGGGCGTCCGTCATCGTCGAGTCCGTGTTCGCCGTCGACGGCATCGGCTCGACGCTCGTGCAGGCCATCCTGGCCCGCGACTTCCTGCTCG
>CADCWC010000497.1 GCA_902806305.1 uncultured Thermoleophilia bacterium
CGACGGCGAGGGTGGACCGCCGACCGACGGCGTGGTGCTGCTCGTCGGCCTGCTCGCCGTCGGCCTGGCCGTCGGGGTGCGCGCCGTGCGGGCGCGCCAGGCCGCCGTCGGCGCCTCCCTGGTCGCCTTCTGCACCGTGTACCTGCTCGTCGTTGCGGCCGTCGTGACGGGCGTGGCGGGCGCGGCCCCCGGGTCGCCGACAACGCTCACGGCCGTCGCCGAGGCCCCCGACCGGGTCCTGCTCACCTGGGTGCCGCCGGCCGACGGCGAGCCGTCCCTCGGCTGGCTCGTGCTTCGCGACGACGTCGTCGTGGCGGAGGTACCGCCCGAGGTGACGTCCTACACCGACGGTGGCCTCCAGCCGGCCACGACCTACCGCTACGCCGTCCGTGCGGTCGACGGATCGCCCGACGAGGCGTCCGCGGGCACCTCCGTGCGCACGCCCGCGGCCCCGCCCGTCGCGCCGCCGCCGGTCCGCGATCTGCGCGTCGTCGCGGGGGCGCGCCGGGTCGTCGTCTCCTGGCGCCTGCCGGGGGCGTCGGCGGGCGTGACGGCGGTGGTGGTGGTGCGCCGGCTCGGACGACCACCGACGGGACTCGTCGACGGGCGCGTCCTCCTGCGCGGCCGCGGCACGGCGGTGGTCGACCATCCCGTCTCCGCCCGCCCGGTCCACTACGGCGTCTGGACGGTTGACGACCGCGGCCGGCCGTCCGTCGTCGCACGGGGACGGCTCGCGCGGTTCCTGCCCGCGCTGCGCACGCCCGTCGAGGGCGGCCGCGTCGGGCCGCGTCCCGTGCTGCGCTGGCGGCCCGTCCGCCGTGCGGCGTACTACAACGTCCAGATCTGGCTGGGCGGCGCCCGGAAGGTCGTCACGGCCTGGCCGGTCGGCCCGTCGTACCGGCCCGCCCGGCTCCGGCGCGGACGCTACACCTGGTACGTCTACCCCGGCTTCGGGCCTCGGCGAGACGTGCGCTACGGCGCGCTGATCGGCTCCGGCACGTTCGTCGTCGGCTGACGGACCGCCGTCCTCGGCCGGGTTGTGCGGCCCGCGGGACCTGGGGTACCGTGGCGCGCATGACGCGACGCCTGCACCTCCTCATCCTCGTCCTCCTGGCCACGCTCGTGGTCGTGCCGGTGGCCACCGCGTCCGAGAAATCGGTCGTCGCGGCGCTCCAGTCGACGGTGAAGCCGATCCAGCGCAGCTCGACGCTCGCGACCCGCTGCCCGAAGGCCAAGGATCCCGTGGCCTGCATCCGGAAGGTGGGCCCGATGCTGACCGCCGCCGCCCGGAACGCCGACCGCAAGATCGGCGCCGCCCTCGACGGCACCGAGCGTCGCTGCTTCGCCGCCGCCATCGCCACGTACCGCAAGGGCCTGCGCCGCATGGCCGCGGGCGGCGTGCTGCTCTCGAAGGGCAGGCTGCAGGCGGGCGCGAAGGCCCTGAACGAGGCCGCGGCGATCATGCAGAGGGCCGCGCGCGGCCTCGGGCGCTGCCGTTGAGCGCCCGCCGGGTGGGACACCCCGCCCTCGCCTGACGGCCCGTCGGTCGAGCCGTCGTCCGATGCTCCGGTCCGGCGACGCTCTCGGCGAATTCTCAGCCGCCGCGACGGTCGTTCCCAGGTCCGTACGTTCCCATACGGAGGACCGAGCGACGTGCGACGAGAGGTGAGGCGATGCCTGACGTGTGGCCGGGGGCCGATGCCGCCCCCGGGCCGGCCGGCCCCCGGGGGAGCGGGGGGCCACGGTGACCGACGCCCTCGGAACGGCCGGCGACCTGCTGCCGTCGACGTTCGGATGGCCGTCGATGCTGCTCGCCCTGCTGGTCCTCCCGCTCGTGGCGGTCGCGTACGCCTGGCAGCACCGACGGGCGCGGCGCGCCGCGGCGCGGTTCGCGAACCCCGCCTTCCTGCCGGACCTGATCCCGCGGCGACCGGGATGGCGGCGTCACCTCCCTCCGACGCTGCTCCTGCTCGCCCTCGCCTCGCTCCTCGTCGGCGCCGCGCGTCCGCAGCGCGTGGTGACGCAGGACATCCGAGCGGCCACCGTCGTCCTGGCCGTCGACAGCTCGAACTCGATGATGGCCACGGACGTCCGTCCGAGCCGGCTCGAGGCCGCCAAGGTCGCCGCCCGGACGATGGTCGGCGCGCTGCCGCCGAACGGCCGCATCGGGATCGTCTCCTTCGCGCGCGTGCCGACGACCCTCAACCCGCCGACGGGTGACCGTGCCGTGATCGAGTCCTCGCTCGACGCGCTCAGGATCAGCGGCGGCACGGCGGTCGGCGACGCACTCGTCCAGTCGCTCGCCGTCCTCGAGGCGGCCGGCGACGGCGAGGCCGAGGACGACGCGGCGCCGGGCGCGATCGTCCTGCTAACGGACGGCGCGAACACGGAGGGAACGGTCGACCCGCTCGACGCGGCCGCGCAGGCCCGGGCCGCGGGCGTGCCGGTCTTCACCGTCTCCCTGGGGACCGCCGCCGGGACCTTCGTCAGCCCGAACACGGGCGCCGTGACGCCCGCGCCGCCGGATCCGCCCGCCCTGGCGGCGATCGCCCGGGCCGCCGGGGGCGCGGCGTACACGGCGGACGACGCCGCCGAGCTCGTCCGCGTCTACGACGAGATCGGCCGTCGGATCGGCACGGAGGAGCGCTCCGAGGACCTGAGCGTCGCGTTCCTCGGCCTCGGCGCGCTGCTGACGCTGCTCTCGAGCTCCGTGTCGCTCCACCTCTTCCGCCGGCCGATCTGACGGCGGCGCCGCTCGACCGTCGCCTCCCGTCCTCGGGCGAGCTCGCCCGGTCCGGGCTCGCCTAGGGCGGGTCGGACCGCTCGAGCGCCCCGCGCCAGAGCCGCAGGTCCGTGTCGCTGAACAACACGAAGCGCACGAGGTCGACGGTCGGGTGGTCGGCGGCTGCCTCGCGCGCGCTCCCGAGCGCGATCGGCGCCGCCCGCTCCTTGGGGAAGCCGTAGACGCCGGTCGAGATGGCGGGGAAGGCGATGGAGCGGGCGCCGACCTCTGCCGCCACCTCGATCGAGCGGCGGTGGCACGAGGCGAGCAGGTCGTCCTCGCCCGCGCCGCCCCCGACCCAGACCGGGCCGACGGTGTGGATCACCCAGCGGGCCTCGAGCCGGCCCGCCGTGGTCGCCTTCGCGTCGCCCGTGGCGCACCCGCCCAGCGTGCGGCACTCGGCCAGGATCTCGGGGCCGCCCGCCCGGTGGATGGCGCCGTCCACACCGCCGCCGCCGAGCAGCGACTCGTTGGCGGCGTTGACGATCGCGTCGACCGCCTCGCGGGTGATGTCGCCCGCGACCAGCTCCAGGCGAGCCACCGTCAGCCGCTCACGAGCGGCCGCGCGGCCGGCTCCTCGACCGGCATCGACGCGAGCCGCTCGAGGTGCTCGCGGCGCTCCAGGTGGTGCTGTCGCGCCGCCGCCACGTTCCGGACCATCGCGCGCGCCGC
>CADCWC010000498.1 GCA_902806305.1 uncultured Thermoleophilia bacterium
CGCGGAGGTCCGCGCCGCCGCCGGCCACCGTGGAGATCGTGCCCGTCGCCGCGTCCACGCGCCGGACGCGGTCGTTCCCGAGGTCCGCGATGAGCAGGTCGCCGTCCTCGAGCACCGCGACGTCCGACGGCAGGAGCAGCTGGGCGTCCTCGGCGGGGCCGCCGTCGCCCGAGGCTCCCGGGGACCCGCGGCCGGCGACGGTGGTGATCTTGCCGCCCTCGATCCGGCGGATCCGGTGGTTGCCCATGTCGGCGACGACGACGCCGCCCGACGGGAGTGCGGCGATGCCGGCCGGGACGGTGAGGCGGGCCGAGAGCGCGCTGCCGCCGTCCCCGCCGGACCCCGCGCTGCTGTCGCCGGCCAGGCGCGTCACCGCGCCCCCGGCGATCCGCAGGACGCGGTTGCCGTCGGTCACGACGATGTCGCCGTCCGCGCCGGAGGCCAGTCCGACGGGCGCGACGAGCGCCGTCGCGGCGGACGGCGTCGCCCCGGCGGCGAGCGTCGAGATCTCGCCGGAGGGGCGGACGACGCGGATCCGGCCGTTCGCGGTGTCGGCGACGAGGAAGCCGCCGTCGGGGAGCGCGGCGACATCCGAGGGGGCGTGGAGCTGGCTCGTGGCAGCAAGGCCGGTCCCGGCGCTCCCGGGGACGCCGGTGCCCGCGACGGTCGAGATCACGCCGGGAGCCGGAGCGGTCGCGGCCGCGGCCGTCCCGCAGGCGGCGAGGATCGCGCACGAGGCGGCTGCACACGCTGGGGAAACGCGCATGCGTCCCTCGTCGGCGCTTCGGCGCCCGCACAAGAGGGCCTGGACGGATGTTGCAGGGACCGAGGCTCAGCGCACGGCGACGAGCACGGCGAAGCGCTCGTCCTTGAAGGCCAGGTCGACGGTGCCGAAGCCGGCCGCCGCGAGCCAGCCGAGCTGCGGGCCCTCGGGGAGGTGCAGGTCGAGCGCCTGGCGGGCGAGGCTGTCCCGGAGCGCGTCCTCCTGCACCCCCGCCGCACGGCAGCGGGCGATCCAGCGCTCGACGTAGCGGCGCTCGAGGTCGGGTGTCGGTCCGGCGACCTGCTCGGCCCACGAGAAGACGCCGCCCGGGCGCAGGGCGGCGAAGATCCGCTCGACCAGGTGCCGCTTGACGTCGTCGTCGAGGTGGTGGATGGCCAGCGCGGACACCACCGCGTCGAACGGCCCCCCGGGCAGCGGGTCGCGCAGGTCGGCGGCGACGAAGGACACCCCGGGCCGGCCCCGCAGGCGCTCGCGGGCGCGGTCGAGCATCGCCGGCGCGCCGTCGACGAGCACGAGCTCGGCCCGCGGGTGCGCGGCGGCCACCATCCCGCTCAGCAGCCCGGTGCCCGCACCGAGGTCCAGGACGCGCCGGACGGGCTCGCCGGCGAGCTCCAGCGCCTGGACCGCCGCGCCGTAGAAGCGGTCGAACGGCGGGATGAGGGCGCGGCGCGCGGCGTCGTAGGACGCGGCATGGGCGGAGAACATGGCGGCCGCGTCGGGCATGCCGGTCAGGAAAGCGTACGTCCGTACGTGATGTCAAATACGCGGCCGCGTGCGGCCACGCGCCGCGGGCGGGCTCATACCCTCGCGGGATGATCGCGCTCCCCGAGCCCGTCGTCATGGGCGTGGTGAACGTCACGCCGGACTCCTTCTCCGACGGCGGCCTCCTCCCGGATCCGGCCGCCGCCGTGGCCCACGGCCGCCGCCTGCTCGCCGACGGCGCCGGGATCCTCGACGTGGGCGGGGAGTCCACCCGGCCGGGCGCCGACGCGGTCCCCGGCGAGGAGGAGCTGGCCCGGGTGCTGCCGGTCGTCGCCGCGCTCGCGCGCGAGCCCGGCGCGCGCGTGTCCATCGACACCATGAAGCTCGCGGTGGCCGAGCCCGCGCTCAGGGCGGGCGCCTCGTACGTCAACGACGTGACGGCGTTCCGCCACGACCCCGAGATGGCGGGGCTCGTGGCCGACGCCGGCGCGACCTGCTGCCTGATGCACATGCTCGGCGAGCCCCGCACCATGCAGCGCGACCCCCGCTACGGCGACGTGGTGGACGAGGTGAAGGCCTTCCTGCTCGATCGCGTGGAGTTCGCGGTGGCCGAGGGGATCCGCGAGGACCGCATCCAGCTCGACCCCGGCATCGGCTTCGGCAAGACCGTCGAGCACAACCTGCGCCTCCTCGCCCGCGTCGAGGAGCTCGTCGGGCTGGGCTTCCCCGTGGTGGTCGGCACGTCGCGCAAGAGCTTCCTGGGGCGCCTGACGGGTCGGCAGGACCCGGCCGCACGGGTGGCCGCGACGGTCGCCACGACGGTCATGGCCTACGAGCGCGGGGCCCGCGTCTTCCGCGTCCACGACGTGGCGGAGACCGCGGACGCCCTCGCGGTGGCTGCTGCTACGTTGCGCGCCCATGGCGCCTGACCCCGACGAACGCGATCCCGACCTCGACGGCGAGGGTCACGACGCCGAGGACGAGGGCTGGGAGGAGGACGAGGTCGAGCCCCGCCAGACCGAGGTGACCATCGAGATCTCCGGACTGTCCCTGTACACGCACCACGGCGTCACGGCCGCCGAGCGCGAGATCGGCCAGCGCCTCGTCCTCGACATCCGCCTCGAGGTCGGCGAGTGCGACGCGACGGTCACCGACCTCGTCGAGGACACCGTCGACTACGCGGCGGTGTGCACCACGGTGGCGCTCGTCGCCCAGCAGCGCGAGTACCGCACGCTCGAGCGCCTGTGCTCGGTCATCGCGGACCGGCTGCTGGCCGACTACGACGCCGAGGAGGTGTGGGTCAAGGCCGCCAAGCCCGAGCCGCCCATCCCGCTCGCCGTGCAGGAGGTCTCCGTCGAGGTGTGGCGCCAGCGCGCCGAGCAGGACTGACGGGCCTCGCGGCGTGACCGCCTTCGACGCCGCCACCGCCGTCGCCCCGGCCGGCGACGGGCGCTGGGCGGCCAGGGTCGATCCGGGCTGGTTCGCCCCCGCGGGACCCAACGGGGGCTACCTGGCCTCGATCGTCCTGCGCGCGATGGAGGCCGCCGTCGGCGACGGTGGGCGCCACCCGCGCTCCCTGACGCTCCACTACCTCCGCGCGCCCGCCGCGGGGCCCGTCGGGCTGGCGGTCGACGTCGAGCGGGCGGGCCGCTCGCTGACCACGCTCTCGGCCCGCATGGAGCAGGACGGGCGGCCGTGCGTGCTCGCCCTCGGCGCCTTCGCCTCCGCGTTCGAGACCGTCGCCGACTACGCGGGACCCATACCGGCGGCCCCGCCGCCCGAGGCCAGCTCCCCCGTGCCGCCGATGCCGGGGATGCCGCCGATCTTCGCGCAGCTCGAGACGCGGCCGGCGATCGGGCCCGTGCCGTTCTCGGGCGCCGGCGAGGCGCGGTCCGGCGGCTGGCTGCGGCTCGCCGAGCCGCGGCCCGCCGCCGCCCTCGTGGTCGCCACGTA
>CADCWC010000499.1 GCA_902806305.1 uncultured Thermoleophilia bacterium
CGGCGAGCCTACACCCGGTGAAACCCGTCTGCACGGGTTCTCTGGCAGCCGACCGCAGGCGTTCGCGCAAGGAGCGACATCGCGGCGCTCGGTCGGGAAGATGGTGCTGATGCGACCGCTGCTCAACGCGTTGCTGTACTTCCCGTCGCGGACGATCGAGCAGACGCCCGCGCAGGCGGCTCTCACCTACGACGATCTGCATTTCGCGGCCGCCGACGGCGCGCGCCTGCACGGCTGGTGGATCCCGCGCCGCGCGTCGGCGTCCGCGGCGGCGGCCGGGCACGTTCTGCTGTGCCACGGCAACGCGGGCAACGTCGGCGACCGGGTCCTGCACGCCGCCCTACTGACGGCAGCCGGCTTTGACGTGCTGCTGTTCGATTACCGCGGCTACGGCCACAGCAGCGGCAGAGCGACGGAGCAGGGGACCTATCGCGACGGCCGCGCGGCGCTGACCTGCCTGCTGCGCCGGCCCGGCGTCGACCCCGCGCGCGTGCTGTACCTCGGCGAGTCGCTCGGCGCCGCCGTCGCCCTGGCGCTGGCCGGCGAGCGCCCGCCGGCGGGCCTGGTCCTGCAGTCGGCCTTCACGAGCCTCCGCGACATGGCGGCGCTGCACTACCCGTTCGTCCCGCGGGCCGTGGTTCCCGGCGCCTACGAGAGCCTCGCGCTCGTGTCCCGGCTGCGGGCGCCGCTGCTCGTCCTGCACGGCGAGCGCGACGACATCGTCCCCGCGTCGCACGGCGAGCGGCTCTTCGCGGCGGCGCCGGACCCCAAGGCCATCCACGTCTTCCCGCGCCTGGGGCACAACGACCTCGTCGACGGGGCCGGCGCGGCGTGGGCGGAGGTCATCGCCCGCTGGGCCGGCGAGCTCCCGGGTCCGGGGGAGCGGCCGCCGGGCGCCTGACGCCGGCGCCCGCCCCGGGCGTCAGCGCTCCTCGGCCACCGGGGCCTCGCTCGAGGCGACCGGCTCGGACTCGGCCGCGAGCTTGCGGGCCTCCTTCTTGGCCTGCTTGTCCGCGCGGCGCTCGCGCATGCGGTTCTCGCGCATGATCTTCGCCATCGTCGTCTTCTTCTTGCCGTTCGAGGCCATGGGAGTCCCTCCTTGGGGGCGGAAAGCGACGGAGGGCCCGCGCGTGCGGGCCCTCCGGGTACGGCTGCGGGCTGAGGGCTAGAGCGCCTGGACGTTCGCCGCCGAGGGGCCCTTGGGGCCCTGCTCGGGATCGAAGCTCACCTTCGCGCCCTCGGCGAGCGACTTGAAGCCGCTGCCCTGGATCGCGTTGTGGTGGACGAACAGGTCCTTGCCGTCGTCATCGGGCTTGATGAAGCCGAAGCCCTTGTCGTCGTTGAACCACTTCACGGTTCCTGTGGCCATGGAAGTCCCTCCGGGGGTATGTGCACTGCGGAACGCGGAGGGTGCTGCGAGGCAACGACTGCGAAAACGCTTGGCACTGCTGATGTCGGGCGGACGCCCGACCTGAACCTCCACTCTAGCGCCGCGCCCGGCCCCGGGTTTCCCGCGCCACGGACCGGGGACCCCGTGGGGATGGATCAGGCACCGGCAACGACAGCGCAGTGGCCGGCGGGCGGGGTCGGTCCCGTCGGCTTGGCCGACGCGCTCGGATGGGGGAGCTCCGTGCTCGGCGCACCCATGACCGTGGCGCCCCGTTGGTTCCTGCGCACGATCGGCGTGCGCGACGACGCCAGGGCCGTCGGGTGGACCCTCGCCGTCGGGGTGCGCGAGCACCTGGCGACGCTGAACATCATCGCCAACCGCCAGCGCCGCATCGGGATGTGGTCGCGCGTCCTGGGCGACACCATGGACCTCACACTGCTGGTCGCGGCCCACCGCACCCGCCGCCAGGACACCCAGCGCCTGCAGGGCGCCATGGGCATCGTCGGCGGCCTGCTCGCCCTCGACCTCTACACCGCCGTGCAGCTCACCCGCGCCGACGGGTCGCTCGTCAAGGACGGGGGAGGCAGCACGGGGCAGGGCGTCGAGCACGACAGGAGCGGCGGTCCCACGCGCGTGCGGACGGCGGTCACGATCCGCCGGCCGGAGGAGGAGGTCCGGGGTGCGCTGTCCTCGTTCGACTGGCGGGCCCTGGATCCCGCCGCGCTGGAGGCCGCGGGGGAGCTGCGCCTGGTCAAGGCCCCGGGGGACCGCGGGACCGAGGTCCACGTGGACCACGATCCGGGCGGCGGCGTCGGGGCGGTCGCCGCCAAGGCCGTCGGCAAGGCGCCCGACCAGCTCATCAACGACGACCTGCGCCGCTTCAAGGCGCTGCTCGAGACGGGCGTGCTGCCCCAGTCGGAGACGAGTCCCGAGGGACCGTCCTCGCACCGCCAGATCTTCCACAAGCGCCAGCCGGCCCAGCCGCTGGGTAAGGACTCCTGATGCGCGCCACGTGCTGGACCGGACGCAACACCGTGCAGGTCGAGACCGTCCCGGACCCGCAGCTGCTCAACGACCGCGACGCGATCGTGAAGATCTCGTCCACGGCGATCTGCGGCTCGGACCTGCACCTCTACGACGGCTACGTGCCGTCCATGACCAAGGGCGACATCCTCGGCCACGAGTTCATGGGCGAGATCGTCGAGGTCGGCCGCGGCGTCGGGAACCTGAAGGTCGGCGACCGCGTCGTGGTCCCGTTCCCCATCGCCTGCGGCAACTGCGGCATGTGCGCCAAGGGGCTCTTCTCGGTGTGCGAGAACTCCAACCCGAACGCCGGGATGGCCGAGAAGATGTGGGGTCACGCGCCCTCGGGCATCTTCGGCTACTCCGCCCTGACCGGGGGCTACGCCGGCGGGCAGGCCGAGTACGCCCGGGTCCCGTTCGCCGACGTCGGCCCGATCAAGATCGAGAACGACGCGCTGACCGACGACCAGGTCCTGTTCCTGTCGGACATCTTCCCCACGGGCTACATGGGCGCCGAGGCCTGCAACATCCAGCCGGGCGACGTCGTGGCGGTGTGGGGCGCGGGACCCGTCGGCCTCTTCGCGATCGCCAGCGCCCTGCTGCTCGGGGCCGAGCGCGTCATCGCGATCGACCGCTTCGCCTATCGCCTGGACAAGGCCCGGGAGGCCGGCGCCGCGGACGTCATCGACTACTCGCAGGTCGACGTGCCCGTCCTGCTCAAGGAGCTCACCGGCGGCCGCGGGCCGGACCACTGCATCGAGTGCGTCGGGATGGAGGGGCACACCTCGCACGCCCTCGTGCACGGCTATGACCGCGTCAAGCAGGCCGCGCGACTGGAGACGGACCGCGCCCACGCGATCCGCGAGGCGATCCTGAGCTGCCGCAACGGCGGCACCGTCTCCATCACGGGCGTCTACGGCGGCTTCATGGACAAGTTCCCCATCGGCTCGCTGATGAACAGGGGCCTGACCATCAAGACGGGCCAGACCCACGTGCACCGCTACCTGCGCCCGCTCCTGC
>CADCWC010000500.1 GCA_902806305.1 uncultured Thermoleophilia bacterium
GGAGCGTGCCGAGGCCGAGGTCGCGGGCCAGCGCAGCGAGACCCCGCCCAGCTCGGGCGACGTGGCGCCGGCCAAGGAGACCGCCGAGGTCGCGAGCGCCGACAACCTGCCCTTCACCGGCGCGGAGATGGGCACGTTCGCCGTCCTCGGCGCGGTGCTGATCCTGACGGGCCTCGTGCTCCGCCGCGGTGGCGGCAAGACCGAGCACGTGTAGCGGACAGGCCCGCCGCGCGGGCCGAGGGACGAACGATCGAGTGGCTGACGAGGCGCCGTCTCCCGAGAGGGGAGGCGGCGCCTCTTCCGTTGTCGGCCGGCCGCGTTGTCGGCCGGCCGGCGTGGCGGACCCGTCGCCTGCGCCCGCCCCCAGGCCGACGCGGCTCGGGTCGCGGCGACCGCTTGCCGCTCCGCCCCGGGGAGGTCCACGAGCCGCAGCACCTCGGTCGTCGCCGTCTCGATCGCCCGCTCGCGCTCGGGCGCCCCGAGCATCGGCGTCGGGTCCCGGGAGGTGTCGAGGGCGGCGCGAGCCATGAGATCGTCGAGTGCGGCTCGGATCGATGCGGCGAGCCGGCCGACGACGATCCGCTTGGCGTCGACGACACCGCCCAGCCAGTCGCGCACCGGGTCGATCTCGCCGGCACCCGCCGATGCCGCGACGACCTCGAGCGAGACCGTCGAGCCGCCCGGGAGATGGCCGGCCAGCGAACGCTGAAGGTCCCGCCGGACCGTCTCGGCATCGGCGCCGAGACGATCGGCCTTGTTGAGCACGACGAGCTGACGGTCGAGCCGCGGCAGCCACTGGTGAAGGAAGTCGTCGTGAAGAACCGCGTCGCGGTACTTCTCGGGGTCCGTCACCCACACGACCGCGTCGACCCGCGGCAGGAGCTCCTCGACCCGGGCACGGTGCTCGCGCGCGACCGAATCGAGGTCCGGCAGGTCGAGGATCGCGACGGACGGGAGGCTGCCGTCATGGTGCTCGCGGATGGCGTCGACGCCGAGCCAGGCAAGCAGACCGGTGAAGTCGTCGCGCCCGCCCGCAGGAACCCAGGCGACGGGGACTGCCGTGGTCGGGCGGCGCACCGAGGCCGCGCTCACGGAAGAGCCGGCGAGCGCGTTCAGGAGCGTCGACTTGCCGACGCCGGTCCCACCGACCAGCGCGACAACGGCCGCATCGCTCGGAAACCCGAGTCGCCGATCCGCCTCCCCGCGCACCGCTTCGGCCTCCGCGACCGGGATGCCGAGGACCGCCGCCGCATCGATCGCGGCCTCGAGCTGCGCGAGGCAGCGCGCGAGGCCGCCGCGCACCGTCGGCACGGCGGCCGAGCCGCGGCTCGCGCCTCGAGGGGCAGCGCGAACGACCGCCACCCTAGGGCTGCGCCGTCGTGGGCGACCCGGGACCGACCGCGCCCGTCGTCCTCGGCCCGTCGAGCCGGGGGATGTCCGGCAGCAGGACGGAGCGCGACGACACCGTGATCGACGGCGGCAGCCGGCGCACCTCGTCCGCCAGCTCCCGGAGCTCCGCGGCCAGGTCGCGGAGATGCCCGGGATCCGGCACGAGGCGGTAGAAGCGCTCGAGCTCGTCCCGGAACGTGTCGCCGAGGAGGTCGACCAGCCGCTGCCGCGCCCGCTGGATCATCTCGACCATCGCCGCCTCGCCGAACAGCGCGCTGAGCAGCTTCTGGTTGAGGAAACCGGTGGCGGCCGCGACGCCGACCTCGGCGCCGGTCAGACCGCCGGTGTGCGAGAACGTCGCGAGCATCACGCCGACACCGGTCACGTTCACGCCCAGGGAGGCGCCGCGCGCGAGGCGCCGCTTCGGACCGCCGGTCGTCTGGACGTCCTGCCCGATGGCATCCACCCATGCCGAGAGGCGGTCCGCCAGCCGTTCGTCGAGGTCGTCCGACACGGTCCACGCCGAGGGGTCCTCCTCGAGCGCACGCGCGGCCGCGGGCTCCTCGGACCAGGCAACGGCGGTACGCCGGGCCGCCTCGGCGAGCCGAACCCGCGCCAGCGCCTGGAGGTCGCCTAGCGTCTGGTCCCGCACCTCCGCGACGGGGGCCTCGGGTCGCGGGCGCACGATGGACGTCAGCGCACCGCGGACCCTCCCGATCCCGGACGAGAACATGCGGGTCAGCTCATCCGCCCCGACGAAGGCGTGCCACTGGCGCAGGGCCTCGGCGCGCAGGAACGTGCCCCGTGACAGGTCGTCGCGCAGGCCGCCCAGCTCGTGCTCGTAGGCATCGGTGGCGAGGCGACGGAGCCGGTCGGCGTCGATCGCCGCGTGCTCCAGGTCGTCCGCCATCGTGCGGAGCTGCGGCTCGAGGCCGCCGAGCGCGCCACCGAGTGCGCGGGCCGCGAGCTCGAGTCGTTGCTCGCGGTTGGCGGCGAGAGCGGCGATGCGGTCGGTCAGCGGCCGGATCGCCTCACGATCCAGCCCGTCGACGTCTCGGTCGACCGAGCCCTCCGTGATCGCCACGATCTCGATCGGTGCCTCATCGCCGCCGAGGCCGCCCTCCACGAGGAGGCGGCGCAGGTCCTCGACGACCACCGTGCGCGCCTCGTCCCCCGGCGGCATCCGGTTGACGATCGCCAGCAGCGGCAGACCGCGCTCCCGGACACGCCCGAGCACCTCCCACGGCACCCGGTCGGCGTAGCGGGTCGCAGTCGTGACGAAGACCGCGAGGTCGGCCGCCTCGACGAGCCGGTCGGTCAGCTCCCGGTTCGCGTGTTCGACGGAGTCGACGTCCGGCGCGTCGACGAGGACGACGCCCTCCGGGGCCGCCGGGTCCACGACGAGTCGGACCCGATCAGGCTCGACACCGGCGAGCGGGCCACCGGTGCCCGTCAGCGCGTCCCGGTACTCGGGACGGACAAGAACGACGAGCTCGCGCGTGGTCGGCCGCAGGACGCCGGTCGTGCTCGTTGCCCGCCCGACGAGCGCGTTGAACAGGGATGACTTGCCCGCCCCGGTCGGGCCGAGGAGCAGCACCAGCAGCGGCGCATCGAGGCTCCGTGCCCGCGGCCGGACGTGGCTGGCGAGGTGGTCCCGCAGCTGGCGCACGCGGCGCGCGGCGGCCTCCGACGGAACCTCGGCGACGGCGACCCGCTGGGCCAGCTCGTCGACGCGGTCGACGAGGGCAACGAGCTCCTCGGCGCCGGCCCGGCCGTCGCGGCCGGAACCGCCCGACGCGTGGCTTGCGGTCATGCATTCTCCAGGGCAGCGCTGTTCGGGTGCCCTCCGGCACAGCCCCACGATCGCGCCACGGGCCGACCAGGTGGACCTGCGCGATGCTGAGACCGTCTTGCAGCCCGCTTGCGAACGCCGGGTCGCATCGTCGCGCGTCTGAAACCGCCGATGCGGCGAGGGCAATGCGTCGTGAATCAGTCGGAGCGAGGCTCACCCAGGAGGTGTGCCGTGGACGACCCGCTCGACCGC
>CADCWC010000501.1 GCA_902806305.1 uncultured Thermoleophilia bacterium
TGCTCGTCCTCGGCGTCGCGGTCCGCGGCTTCCGCGAGCGGTCGTCGGCCGAGCGTCGCGCCACGGCCCTCGCGGCGGCGCGCGACGAGCACGCCCGCGAGGCGGTCGCCGAGGAGCGCGCGCGGCTCGCCCGGGAGCTGCACGACGTCGTCTCGCACAGCGTGGCCGTCATGATCGTGCAGGCGGAGGCGGGCGACGTCCTGCTCGACGACGACCCGGCGCGGGCGAGGTCGGCCCTTCGGTCGATCGCCGCGAGCGGCCGCGACGCCCTGCTCGACCTCCGGCGCCTGCTCGGCGTGCTCCGGGCCGAGGAGGGCGCCGCGGCCCTCGGACCGCAGCCCGGCGTCGGGGCGATCGAGAGCCTGCTGGACGATGTCAGAGCCGCCGGTCTGGACGTCGACCTGGCCGTGGAGGGTCGCCCCGAGCCGCTGCCCGTCGCGCTCGACCTCTCGGCCTACCGGATCGTCCAGGAGGGCCTCACGAACGTGATCCGCCACGCGGGCGGCGCGAGGGCCCGGGTCACCCTCCGCTACGAGGACGGACGTCTTGGTGTGGAGGTCTCGGACGACGGCCACGCGCCGGCGTCTCCGGCGGGCGCCGCCGGACGCGGCCTCATCGGGGTGCGCGAGCGCGTCGCCCTGTACGGCGGCGAGGTCGAGGCCGGCCCACGTGCCGACGGCGGCTTCACGCTCCGGGCCGTGCTGCCGCTGGACCGCAGCCCCGCGTGATCCGGATCCTGATCGCCGACGACCAGGCGCTCGTGCGGGCGGGCTTCCACGCCATCCTCGACCACGAGCCGGACCTCGAGGTCGTCGGCGAGGCGGCGGACGGCCGGGAGGCGGTCGAGCAGGCGCGGCGGCTCGAGCCGGACGTCGTGCTGATGGACGTCCGCATGCCCGGCCTGGACGGCATCGAGGCCACGCGCCGCCTGCTGTCCGTGCCGGGGCGCGCGCTCCGGGTGCTGATGGTGACCACGTTCGACCTGGACGAGTACGTCTACGCGGCGCTGCAGGCCGGCGCGAGCGGCTTCCTGCTGAAGGACGCGCCGCGCGAGCAGCTGACGGGCGCGGTCCGCACGGTGGCGGCGGGCGACACGCTGCTCGCCCCGGCCATCACGCGTCGGCTGGTGGAGCAGTACGTGCGCCGGCCGCCGCCGTCGTCGGGCGTGCCGACGGCGCTCGCCGCGCTCTCGGCGCGCGAGGTCGAGGTCCTGCGCCTGGTCGCCGAAGGCCTGTCGAACGCGGAGATCGCGGGACGGCTGACGGTCAGCGAGGCGACCGTCAAGACGCACGTCGCCCACGTCCTCGGCAAGCTCGGGCTGCGCGACCGGGTCCAGGCGGTGGTCCTGGCCTACGAGACGCGCCTCGTGGAGCCCGGCGTCTGAGCCGACGCCTCGAGCGCCGTCAGGGCCTCCCCTATCGATGCACCCCCGCCGGGGTTACCCTGTGGTCGTCGCCGTCGCGACGAACGTGAGTCCCCGAGCGGGAGACCGGAGCACGCCATGCCCACCCTGATCGTGGCCGCCGTCCTGGCGGTCTTCGTCGTGATCGTCATCGCCCGATCCGTGCGGATCGTCCCCCAGGCCCGCGAGGGCGTGGTGGAGCGGCTCGGCCGCTACAGCCGGACCCTCAAGCCCGGCCTGCACGTCCTGATCCCGTTCCTCGACCGCCTGAAGCCGCTCGTCGACATGCGCGAGCAGGTCATCACCTTCCCGCCGCAGCCGGTGATCACGGAGGACAACGTCACGATCTCGATCGACACGGTGCTCTACTTCCGTGTCGAGGACCCGGTGCGGGCGTCGTATGCCGTGGCGAACCTGATCGTGGCGATGGAGCAGCTCGTCACCACCACGCTGCGCAACGTCATCGGCTCGCTGTCGCTCGAGGAGACGCTGACGTCGCGCGACAAGATCAACCAGGAGCTCCGCATCGTCCTCGACGACGCCACGGGTCCCTGGGGCATCCGCATCAGCCGCATCGAGCTGAAGTCGATCGACCCGCCCGCCTCGATCCAGGAGGCGATGGAGAAGCAGATGCGGGCGGAGCGCTCCAAGCGCGCCACGATCCTCGAGGCGGAGGGCGAGAAGGCGTCGGCGATCCTCTCGGCGGAGGGTCAGCGCCAGTCGCAGATCCTGCGGGCCGAGGCCCAGCAGCAGGCGCAGATCCTCGAGGCCGAGGGCGACCGGCAGGCCGCCGTCCTGCGCGCGAACGGCGAGGCCGAGGCGGTGCGCGCCGTCTTCCAGGCGATCCACGAGGGCAACCCGTCGCCCGACCTCCTGGCCTACAAGTACCTCGAGACCCTCCCGCAGGTCGCGAACGGCCAGGCCACGAAGCTCGTCATGGTCCCCTCCGATGCGATCGGCGGGCTCGGCTCGGCCGCGTCGTTCGGCGCGGCGTTCGAGGCCGGCCGCTCGACGGCCGAGGACCCGGCGGCCGAGCCGCGGACGACACCGACGAACGGCAGGACCCCCGCCGCATGAGCGCGATCGCGCCGACCGGACCGCGCGCCGCGGGCGTGCACTGGGACCTCTCGAGCATCGTCGCCGACGCGCCGTCGGCGCGGTCGCTGCTGGACGAGACCGTCCTGGCGGCCGAGGACTTCGCCGAGCGGTACCGTGGCCAGGTGCCGTCGATGGACGGCGAGGCGCTGAACCGGGCCCTCGCCGAGCTCGCGGACATCTCGAACGCGATCGGGCGCGTCGGCTCCTACGTCGGGCTCCGCCGCTCGGTGGACGTCAACGACGACGAGGCGCGCGACCTCGAGGCCGTCGTCGAGCAGGGCGGCGTCCGCATCGGCAACGCGCTGCGGTTCTTCGAGCTGGAGTGGATCGCGCTCGACGACGACGTCGCCGCCCGCCTGCTCGAGACCCCGCAGGTGGAGCGTGACCGGCACTACCTGCGGTCGCTCCGGCGCTACCGGCCGCACACGCTCGCGGAGCCGGAGGAGCGGATGCTCGCCGAGCGCGCACCGTCGGCGGTCTCGGCGTGGCAGAACCTGTTCGAGCAGACGGTGGCGAACGTGCAGGCCCCGTTCGACGACGGGTCCGGCGAGCGGTCGCACACGGTCGATGAGCTCCTCGCGTACGTCCACGACCCGCGACGTGAGCTGCGGATCGGCGCCCTGCAGACGCTGTACGGCGCGCTCGAGCCGCTCACGCCCGTGCTGGCCCACTGCTACGACTCGCTCGTCTCCGACCGCCTGGTGATCGACCGCCTGCGCGGCTACGAGGGGCCGATGGACGCCCGCCACCTCGACAACGAGCTCGACCCCGCGGCCGTCGAGGCGATGATGACGGCGATCGAGCGACGCTACGGGCTCGCGCAACGCTGGTTCACGCGGAAGGCGGAGCTGCTCGGGCTGCCGAAGCTCCACGTGGCCGACCAGTACGCACCGCTCGATCAGGGCCGCACCGTGCCGTACGAGGAGTCGCGGCGAACGGTCGAGGACGCCTTCCGCGACTTCTCGCCGCGCATCGCGGACGTCTCGGGGGCGTTCTTCGTCGAGCGCCGCATCGACGCCGAGCCGCGTCCCGGGAAGCGCGGCGGCGCGTTCTGCGCCTCGGTGGCCCAGGACGCCGAGCCGTTCATCATGCTGAACTACACGGACCGGCTGCGCGACGTCATGACGATGGCCCACGAGCTGGGCCACGGCATGCACTTCGCCCTCGCCGCGGACCGGCAGACGGCCCTCTCGAGCCACGCGCCGCTCGCCCTGTGCGAGGTCCCGTCGACGTTCGCCGAGCTGATCGTCTTCGACCGGCTGCTCGAGACCGAGGCCGACGCACGGTCACGGGCCGCGCTCGTGCGCGGCGAGCTCGAGTCGAGCTTCGCCACCGTCTTCCGCCAGACGATGATGGCCCGGTACGAGCAGGACGCCTACGCGCTCCGGGCCGGGAACCAGACGCTGACGCCGGACCGGCTGTCGGACCTCTGGATCACGCGCAACCGGCAGTACTACGGCGACTCGGTCGAGCTCCCCGAGGGCTACCGGCTCGGCTGGAGCTACATCCCGCACTTCATCAACACGCGCTTCTACACCTACGCCTACGCCTTCGCGCACCTGGCGAGCCTCGTCCTGTTCGCCGAGTACCGGGAGCGTGGGGCGGCGTTCGTCGACCCCTACATGGAGTTCCTGTCCACGGGCGGCGCGGCGTCGCCGGCCGAGCAGCTCGGCGTCTTCGGCGTCGACCTGACCGACCCGGCGACGTGGGACCGCGGGCTCGACGAGATGGAGCGGATGCTGGAGATCGCGCTCGCGGACTGACACGTTCGGCAGGACGCCGTCCTGCCGGTCCGGCTGCGTGGCGGTGGGCGGGTTTGCCGGGCGCCGCGGACGAGCACAAGCGCCCCGTGCTGGTCCACATCGTCGCCGACTACGGCCACGGCGACCTGGCGTTCGCCGAGGTCGTGCAGCGGATCCGCACGCACCTGCCCGACGCCGAACCGGTGCTGACACCGGTCCCGGCGTTCGCCACGCTGGCGGCCGGCTTCTGCATCGCCCAGCTCGGCCTGAACGCGGCGCCGCCGGGGACGATCGTCTACCACAACGTCGCGCCGCGTGAGGACGACGAGACGGCGCGCGAGGAGAACGCGGGGGAGGCGCTGACGTACGCGCGGCTGCCGACCGGCGTGCGGGTGATCGGCGTCAACGCCGGCCACGCCCTGTCGTTCGTGCGCGAGGCGGCCGAGGAGCTGCGCCTGGCCGCGGCGCCCGACGCGGGCTCGCAGTTCCGCTCGCGCGACCTGTTCCCGCAGGCGGCCGCGGCGATCGCGCTCGGGGAGCCGGACGCGCCCGGCGCGGAGCTCGACCGCGGGTCGGTGCCCGCGGTGCCGGACGGGCGGATCGCCTACGTCGACGGCTACGGGAACCTGAAGACGACCGTCCGGGCCGACCGGAGCGGGGTGGAGGACGACGCGGCCGTGCTCGTCCGGGTCGGCGATCGGGCGCTCGAGGCCACGGCCACGACCGGCACGTTCGCGGTCGAGCACGGCGGCATCTCCTTCGCGCCCGGGTCGAGCGGCTGGACGACCCCGGACGGGCAGGACGTGCGTTGGATGGAGGTCTTCCTGCGCGGCGGGAACGCCTGGGAGGCGTTCGGCCGTCCGCCGGTCGGGACCGAGCTGACCGTCGAGTCGCGGTAGCGCTCGGTCCGCGGCGTCGGCGTCAGCCGAAGAAGGCCTCGGCGAGCGCGTAGAACTCGCGCGGGACGGTCTTCAGCTCCCGCACGCCCTCGGCGAGCGGCACCGGGACGACCTCCGTGCCGCGCAGCGCGGCCATGGTGCCGTGCTGGCCCCCGTCCACGAGGTCGGCGGCGAGCAGGCCGTAGCGCGTCGCCAGCACGCGGTCGTACGCCGTCGGCGTCCCGCCACGCTGGACGTGGCCGAGCGTCGTGACGCGCGTCTCGAAGCCCGTGATGCGCTCCAGGTGGTCGGCGAGCTGCTGGCCGATGCCGCCCAGGCGGACGTGGCCGAACGCGTCGAGCTCGGCGGTCTGCGTCGTCAGGTCGCGCGACGCGCCCTCCTCGTGCGTCAGCGGCCAGCCCTCCGAGACCACGACGATCGAGAAGTCCTTGCCGCGGCCGTGGCGGCGCTGGACGAGCTGGGCCGTGCGCTCGACGGTGAGCGGGAACTCGGGGATCAGGATCACGTCGGCGCCGCCCGCGAGACCGGAATGCATGGCGATCCAGCCCGCGTGGCGTCCCATCACCTCGACGACCATCACCCGGTTGTGCGACTCGGCCGTCGTGTGCAGCCGGTCGATGGCGTCGGTGCCGATCTGCACGGCCGTGTCGAACCCGAACGTCGCGTCCGTGCCGGAGAGGTCGTTGTCGATCGTCTTCGGGACGCCGACGATCGGGGCGCCGAACTCGGCGTGCAACCGGTTCGCGACGCCGAGCGTGTCCTCGCCGCCGATCGCGATCAGCGCGTCGAACTGCTCCAGGTTCCGCCGGACCGCGTCGACCCCGCCCTCCTGCTTGAACGGGTTCGTGCGCGAGGTCCGCAGGATCGTGCCGCCCCGGGGCAGGAGCCCCGAGATGGAGCCCATCTCGAGCGGCGTGTAACGGCCTTCGACGAGCCCGCGCCAGCCCTGCAGCACGCCGACGACGCGGTGCCCGCGGTCGAGCGAGCGCCGGGTGGCCGCGCGGATGACGGCGTTCAGCCCGGGGCAGTCGCCGCCGCCGGTCAGGAGCGCGATCGTCTTCGGCATGTCCAGGTCCCTCCCTAACAAAATGAACGGCGGTCCGTCTGAGCCTCGAGGGCACGCCGGAGGAGGACGAGGAGTGGGGACGCGCGCAATGCCGGAGGCGGGAATCGAACCCGCACAGGGTCTCCCCTACCGGATTTTGAGTCCGGCGCGTCTACCAGTTCCACCACTCCGGCGCTCCTCGGCCGCCAGCGCGACGGTCCGGCGCGAGAGGCGTCACATCGCCGTCTCCGCGGCCGGGAGTATACTCGCCCGATCGGGCGGCCAGAGCGTCGTCGTCGGAGGGCGGGGAGCCGTCGGCGGAGGGCTCGGCCGGTCCGGGTGGAAGGTCTGTTCGCGAAGAAGGGGTCAACGAAGAGGATGGGTATGAACCAGGGGTGGAAGAGGCTCGTCCCGGCGGCACTCGTTGTCGTCGCGATGACGACGGCGGCGTGCGGCGGCGACGAGGAGGAGGCGGCCACCTCGGCCGCAGGCGCAGCTGCGGAGGGTGCGACCTCGGCCGCGGGCGACGCCGCGGCCGACGCCGCCGAGGGCGGCGAGGGCAAGACCGTCAAGGTCGTGTCGGACCTGCCGCTCCAGGGTGCCTCGGGCGCCCAGGCGAAGACGCTCGTGCAGGCGATGGAGCTGTTCCTCGAGGAGCAGGGCGGCAAGGCCGGCAACTACACGGTCGAGTACGAGTCGAAGGACGACTCGACCGCGGCGGCCGGGAAGTGGGACCCCGGCACGTGCACGGACAACGCGAACGAGTACTCCGAGGACGAGGACATCCTGGCCGTCGTCGGCACGTTCAACTCGGGCTGTGCGGCGCTCGAGATCCCGATCCTGAACGAGAGCTCGACGGCGATGGTCTCGCCGGCCAACACGGCGGTCGGCCTGACGCACGTCGGCCCCGGGTCCGAGCCCGGCGAGCCCGAGAAGTACTACCCGAACGAGACGCGCAACTACGCCCGCGTGGTGCCCTCGGACGACTTCCAGGGTGCCGCCGCCGCGCAGCTGATGGAGAAGCTCGGCGTCAAGAGCGTCTACATCCTGAACGACAAGGAGATCTACGGGAAGGGCGTGGCCGACGCCACGGCCGCCGCCTCCGAGAAGCTCGGGATCAAGGTGCTGGCCAACGAGGGCTACGACCCGAAGGCGCCGAACTACGACGCCATCATGGAGAAGATCAAGGGCCAGAACGCCGACGCGGTGTACCTGGGCGCGATCATCGACAACAACGGCGCGCAGATCGTCAAGGACAAGGTGAAGGTCCTCGGCGACAACGAGGCCGTCAAGCTCATCGGTCCCGACGGCATGTTCGTCAACGACCTCGTCACCTCGAAGGGCGCGGGCGCGTCGGCGGAGGGCATGTACCTGACCTTCGCGGGCCTCGGCCCCGACCAGATCAAGGAGCGCGGCGGCTCGGCGGCCGAGTTCCTGACGGCGTACGAGGAGAAGTACGGCAAGCCGGAGGTCTACACCGTCTACGGCGCCGCGGCCATGCAGGCCGCGCTGAAGGCGATCGAGGCCTCGGACGGCACGAAGGAGTCGGTCACGGAGCAGCTCCTCCAGGTGAAGATCGCGAAGGACGAGTCGCTGCTCGGTGAGGAGTTCGGCTTCGACGAGAACGGCGACACGACGCTGAAGGACATGTCCGTCTTCCGCGCCAAGGGTCAGGAGATCCCGTTCGACCAGGCCATCGAGGTCGACGAGGCCCTGCTCGAGAGCTAGGAGACCCACTCGACGAGAGAGACCGACCGGGGGGCACGGCACGGGCCGTGCCCCCCGGACGTCTTCCATCGAGCCTCCGGATGGCAGCAACCACCACCTCCACGCCCGCCCTGTCGATGCGGCAGGTGACCGGCAAGGGCCTCGCGGCGGTCGGCCTGCTCGTGGCCGTCGCCGTCTGGCTGGTCTGGAACTTCAGCGAGTCGCCGGCCGCGTTCCTGCGGGTCAGCATCATCGGCCTCCAGAACGGCGCGCTCTACGCGCTGATCGCGCTCGGCTACACGCTCGTGTACGGCATCATCGAGCTCATCAACTTCGCGCACGGCGACCTGTTCATGCTCGGGTCGCTGTTCGGCATGTTCCTGCTCGCGCAGAGCGGCCAGGACGCGTCGAACCCGGCGACCTGGCTGCTCCTGATCGGCATCATCGCGGCCACGATGGTGTTCTGCGGGACGCTGAACATGACCATCGAGCGGGTCGCCTACCGGCCGCTCCGGAACGCGCCGAAGCTGGCCCCGCTGATCACGGCGATCGGCATGTCGTTCATCCTGCAGAACATCGGCCTGATCTGGAACGGTCCGGGTCAGGTCAGCGTGCCGGTGGTCCTGCCGAACGAGGTCCTCTTCACGATCGGCGGCGTCGGCATCAACTCGATCCCGCTGATCATCGTCGGCGTGACGATCCCGCTGCTCCTGCTGCTGACGTGGATCGTCCGTAGCACGAAGCCCGGCAAGGCGATGCGCGCGACGGCGCAGGACGCCGACGGAGCCCGCCTGATGGGCATCAACGTCAACCGCACGATCGCCTTCACGTTCGCCCTCGGCGGCCTCATGGCCGGGGCCGCGGGCGTCCTCTACGCCCAGGCCGTCTCGACGACGCGCTGGGACCAGGGCTTCCAGCTCGGCCTGATCTCCTTCACTGCGGCCGTGCTCGGCGGCATCGGCAACCTGCGCGGTGCCGTCCTCGGCGCGGTGCTGATCGGCTTCATCCAGGCCCTGAACGAGGGGCTTCCGCACGGCGCCGGCGCGCAATGGTCCCAGTCCCTGGTGTTCTCGATCCTGATCCTGATCCTGGTCTTCAAGCCCGAGGGCCTGCTCGGCGAGCAGACCCCGGAGAAGGTGTAGCCATGGCCGATCCGCTCGCCGACCGGCAGCCGGCACCGCAGGCCGGACGTCCCGTGGGCGCCCTCAAGGCCTCCTTCGGCGATCGACGTCGCCACGTCGGCGACTGGATCTGGCCCGTCGGCTTCCTGATCCTCGCCCTGGCCGTCCCGTACATCCAGAAGCTCTTGCCCGACGGCAACGAGTGGATGGACATGCGCACGGTCATCACCTGCATGGTGTTCGTGCTGCTCGCGATCGGGCTCAACATCGTGGTCGGCTACGCCGGCCTCCTCGACCTCGGCTACGTGGCGTTCTGGGCGATCGGCGCCTACGTCTTCGCCTGGCTCGCCTCGACGTTCTGGAACAACCAGGAGTTCCACCTGTTCTCGACCGCGAAGGAGACGGCGGCGGGCATCCACGTGTCCTTCTGGCTCGTGATCATCGTCGGCGCGATCGTCTGCGCGATCGCAGGCGTCCTCATCGGCGCCCCGACCCTGCGGCTCCGCGGTGACTACCTGGCCATCGTCACGCTCGGCTTCGGCGAGATCATCCCGCAGGCCGTGCGCAACGGCGATCAGGTCGGCGAGACGAACATCACGAACGGCGCCAAGGGCATCAACGGCCTCGACAAGATGGGCTTCGGCTCGACGCTCGACTCCGCCACCGGCGGCTTCCTGCCCGAGGTCGTGCTCTCGCGGGACGTCATCCCGCGGTACTACATCATCATGCTGTTCTGCGTCCTCGCGGTGTTCATCTCGCTGCGGCTGCGGGAGGGCAAGCTCGGCCGGGCCTGGATCGCGATCCGCGAGGACGAGCTGGCCGCCTCGGCGATGGGCATCGCCCTCATGCGGACGAAGCTCTGGGCCTACGCGATCGGCGCCTGCTTCGGCGGCGTGGCCGGGGTGTTCTACGCGGCCCACATCGGCGGCGCGAACCCCGACAGCTTCTTCTTCAACATCTCGGTCCTGATCCTCTGCATGGTCATCCTGGGCGGGATGGGCAACGTCTACGGGGTGATCCTGGGCGCCTTCTTCCTGGCCTGGCTGAACTTCAAGGGCCTCGAGTTCCTGGGCGACTCGTTCAACCGGGCGGCCGGCACGGACATCGCCTGGGCGGACAAGAGCTTCCTCTTCTTCGGGATCATCCTGGTCGCGACCATGCTCCTCCGTCCGGAGGGGCTGCTGCCTGCCGCGCGGCAGAAGCGCCTGATCACGGAACGCGTCGACGAGCAGTCGTCGACGCTCGCTCCGGGCCACATCTGATGGCGGCGGCACCGGAGGTCGCCGCGACCGGGCCGGCGGCCGGCGTCGGGAACATCCTCGAGGCGGACAAGCTGCGCCGCGAGTTCGGCGGGCTCGTGGCCGTCAACGACGTCGACTTCACGATCCCCGAGCGCTCGATCGTCTCGCTGATCGGCCCGAACGGCGCCGGGAAGACGACGTTCTTCAACATCCTGACCGGCATGTACAAGCCGACCTCGGGGGCCGTCACCTTCGAGGGCGTCCCCATCACGGGACGCGAGCCGCACAAGATCGCCCAGGCGGGCATCGCGCGCACCTTCCAGAACATCCGCCTGTTCCAGAACATGACGGCGCTCGAGAACGTCCTCGTCGCGATGCACGCCCACCTGAAGGGCGGGGTGGTGCGGACCGTCCTCCTCACGCGCGGGCTGCGTCGCGAGGAGCGCGAGGCGCGCGACCACGGACTCGAGCTGCTCGAGTACATGGGCCTGCGCCGTCGCTCGGGCGAGCTGGCCCGCAACCTGCCCTACGGCGACCAGCGGCGGCTCGAGGTCGCCCGTGCGCTGGCCCTGCGACCGCGGCTGCTCCTGCTCGACGAGCCGACGGCAGGCATGAACCCGAACGAGTCCCGCGACTTCACGACCCTGGTCGGTCGCCTCCGCGACGAGAAGGAGCTCTCGATCCTGCTCATCGAGCACGACATGCAGGTCGTCATGGGCGTGTCGGAGCGCGTGACGGTGCTCGACTACGGCGAGAAGATCGCCGAGGGCCTCCCGCACGACATCCGGAAGGACCCCCGCGTCATCGAGGCGTACCTCGGCAAGGGCGCCGTCGACGAGGCGGCGCGATGAGCAGCCCGACGGCCGAGTCGGTCACCCAGGTCGGCAGCGGCGACCGCGGCTCCGCCGCCCCCGTCCTCGAGGTCGAGGGCCTGCGCGTCTTCTACGGCAACATCGAGGCCGTCAAGGGCGTCTCGATCAAGGTCCACCCCGGTGAGATCGTCACGCTGATCGGCTCGAACGGCGCCGGGAAGACGACGACGCTGCGGGCCATCTCCGGACTGAACGCGCCGCGGCACGGCACGATCACCTTCGAGGGCAAGTCGATCGGCGGCCGGCCCGGGCACGAGATCGTGAAGCTCGGCATCGCCCAGAGCCCGGAGGGGCGCAAGATCTTCGGCCGCATGAGCGTGCAGGAGAACCTCGAGCTCGGCGCGTTCCAGCGCACCGACAAGGACGGGATCAAGGACGACGTGGCGCGGGTCTTCGACCTGTTCCCCCGGCTCAAGGAGCGCATCAACCAGCGGGCCGGGACGATGTCCGGCGGCGAGCAGCAGATGCTCGCCATGGGGCGCGCGCTGATGGCGCGGCCGAAGCTCCTGATGCTCGACGAGCCCTCCATGGGCCTCGCGCCGGTCCTGGTCGACCTCATCTTCGAGACGGTGAAGGAGGTCAACGCCCAGGGCACGACGATCCTGATGGTGGAGCAGAACGCGCTCGCGGCCCTCGACGTGGCGCGCTACGCGTACGTGCTCGAGTCCGGGAAGATCAAGCTCGAGGGGCCGGCGGCGGCGCTCGCCACGAACGACGAGGTCCGCAAGGCCTACCTCGGCGAGGGCTGACCGAGGCGCTCCGGGCGGCGTCGGGAGCCACGACGATGCGTCCGGACCGAAGGCCGCGCGCCGACATCGTCCTCGGCCTGCCCCCGGGATGGATCTCCGACGGCGAGCTCGCGCTGCGCGGGCCGCACGGCGTGCGCGTCACCGTCACGATCGAGGACCTCGCCGACGACGGCGACGTGGCCGCCTTCGCCGACAGGGCGCGGGTGCGGCTCGCCCTCGCGACGCCCGACCTCGAGGAGGTCGGCGCCGGGACGACGTCGCTCGGCGGTGAGCCCGCCCGGGCCGTGCGGCTCACGCGGACCCCGGCTGACGGCCCTGCCGAGGCGTGGCTGCAGGTCGTGGCGGTGGTCGGCCCGCGCGGGTTGACCGTCACGGCGGTGGCCGACGCGGCCGCGACGGCCGTCGAGCCCCAGCTCCTGCACGACGCCGTGGCGGCACTGGTTCCGGCGGCGACGGACGACCCGCGGCCCTGGGCGCCGCTCGTCGGCCGGCTGCGCCGCGGCGTGGGCCGGCTCGCGGGCGGTGACGAGGCGGACGGGCCCGACGCGGACGACAGCGCCACGTCGGCGGACGACGCGCCGGATCCGCCGACGGTCGCGTCCGACGAGGCGTCGCTGCTCGGCGCGGTCCGTCTCCTGCTCGAGGCCGCGGTCGAGGAGGTCGTCGACGAGGCGTCGCTCCGGGCGGCCATTGCGGGCCCCGCGTTCGAGGAGGGGG
>CADCWC010000502.1 GCA_902806305.1 uncultured Thermoleophilia bacterium
CGTACGCGCTGCGCACGCTCGGGGCGGCCGGATACCGCCGCGCGGCCGCGGACGCCGCGGCGGCGCTGACCGCGCGCTTCGGCTCGCCGGACCCGTCGACGTGGCGGGCGCCGCGAGCGATCGTCGAGCCCGAGGTCCAGGGCCTCGCGACGCCGCCGCCGATCCCGCTGCAGAACCGGGGCACCTTCGAGATCGCGGTCGAGCTCGGGCGCTGAGAGGCGGGGCCGTCGCACCGGGGGCGGCGCGACGGGTCTTCGCTGTGGGAGAGTGGGCCATGCCTTCGGGTGGGGTCACGGCCGCGCTGCCGTCCGGGACGGTCACCTTCCTGTTCACCGACATCGAGGGGTCGACGCGCCGGTGGGAGGACGACCCCGACGCGATGCGGGCGGCGCTGACGGCCCACGACGCCGTGCTGCGGGTCGCCATCGAGGCCCACGGCGGCCGGGTCTTCAAGCACACCGGCGACGGGATGTGCGCCGTGTTCGCGGACGCGCAGGCCGCGGTCGACGCGGCCGTCGACGCCCAGCGCCGGCTCGCCCTGCCCGTCCGCATGGGGCTGACGTCCGGGGAGGCCGAGGCGCAGGGCGGCGACTACTTCGGCCCGACGCTGAACCGGGTCGCCCGGGTCATGTCGGCCGGGCACGGCGGGCAGATCCTCGTCGCGGCATCGACGGTCGAGCTCGTCGAGGAGGTCGACCTGATCGAGCTCGGGTCCCGCCGGCTGCGCGATCTCTCCGAGCCGCTGCAGCTCTTCCAGGTGCGGGCCGAGGGCCTGGGCGAGGAGTTCCCGCCGCTCAAGACGGTGGACGCCGTCCCCGGCAACCTCCCGGTGCAGACGACGAGCTTCATCGGCCGCGACGCCCAGGTGGCGGAGCTGGCGACGCTGGTCGGGGCGCACCGCCTGGTGTCGCTGGTGGGCGTCGGCGGCGTCGGCAAGACCCGCCTCGCCCTGCAGGTCGCGGCCGAGCTGGCCCCGTCGTTCGTCGACGGCGTCTGGCTCGTCGAGCTGGCCGCCGTGGGCGATCCGGCCTCGCTGCCGGACCTCGTCGCCACCAGCCTGGCGGTGACGCCGCAGGCCGGCCTCTCGGTCGCGGAGAGCATCGCCCAGGCGCTGGCGGGACGGAACCTGCTGATCGTGCTCGACAACTGCGAGCACGTCCTCGACGCCGCCGCCGAGCTGGTCGGGACGTTCCTCGCTGGCGCGGGCACGGTCTCCGTGCTGGCGACGTCGCGCGAGGCCCTCCGGGTCGGCGGCGAGCACACGTGGCCGGTCCCGTCGCTCGACGTCGGGGCGGGGGTCGCGTCCGAGGCCGTGTCGCTGTTCACCGCGCGCGCCCACGCCGTCAACCGCGGCTTCCGGCTCGAGGCGCCGGGCGAGGTCGAGGCGGTCACGGAGATCTGCCGGCGGCTCGACGGCATCGCCCTCGCGATCGAGCTGGCGGCGGCGCGCATGGTCTCGATGAGCGCGCAGGAGGTCCGCAGCCGGCTCGACGACCGCTTCCGGCTGCTCTCCGGCGGGCGCCGGCGGGGCCTGGAGCGCCACCAGACCCTGCGCCAGGCGGTGCAGTGGTCCTACGACCTGCTCGACGACGACGAGCGCCGGGTCCTCGGGTGCTGCTCCGTGTTCGCCGACGGCTTCGACCTCGCGGCGATCACGGCCGTCGCCGGGGGCGACGACGAGCTCACGATGCTCGACCTCGTCGACTCCCTCGTGCGCAAGTCCCTCGTGACGACCGAGCAGGCCGGCGGCCACACGCGGTACGGGGTGCTGGAGACGATCCGCCAGTTCGCCGGCGACCAGCTCGCGGACACGGACGGGCTCACCGACGTCCACGACCGCCACGGCCGCTACTTCGCCGAGCTCGTGCTGCGCCAGTGGGACGCGTGGGACGGCCCCGACCAGCGCACGGTGCTCGACTGGGCGGACGCCGAGTTCGGCAACCTGCGCGCCGCCTTCCGCTGGGCCGCCGACACGGGCGACGTCGAGCGGGCGACAGCCATCGCCGCGCACGTCCCGCTCATCGTGTGGCCCCTCCAGCGGTTCGAGCCGGTCACGTGGGCCGAGGAGGTCCTCCTGGCGGCCGTCGCCGCCGACGTCCCCCAGCTGCCGCGGCTCCTCGTCGCCGCCAGCCTCTGCCTGTACGCCGGCCGCCCGGACGAGGGGGTGGCCCACGCCCAGGCCGCGGCCGCGCTCGAGGCCGAGGGCCGCCACGACCCGTTCACCGACGGCTGGAGCGGCCTGCTCGAGGCCCTCGCCCACCTGTTCGGCGGCCGCATCGAGCGGCGCGTCGAGATCTGCACCGAGATGGCCCGGCGGGACGGCTTCGCCCGCGTGGTCGGGCTGTGCGGGCTGACGTGGGCCCTGCCCGCCATCGGCCTCGCCGAGGAGGCGATGGCCGTCGCCGACGAGACGCTCGCCGCGGCGCGCGAGTACGGCAACCCGTTCTGGATCGGCTGGGCCCTGGGCGGGACGGGCCGCGCGTTCGCCGAGACGGCGCCGCTCGTCGCCCTCGCCGCCCTGCGCGAGGGGCTCGCGTACGCCGAGGAGCACCGCCTGCCGTTCTGGGCGGCCAACCTGGCGCAGGACGCCGCGCGCCTCGAGGCGACCCACGGCGAGTTCGACGACGCCCTCCACCTGTTCTCGAATGCCATCGACGCCTTCCACCGCGCGGGCAACATCGCCTTCCTGGCCGCCACCCTGGCCTCGCTGACGGTGTTCTTCGACCGGTTCGAGCGCCCGGACGTCGCCGCGACCGTGTACGGCGCGAGCACCCGGCAGGCGAGCATCGGTCTCGTGCCGAACCTCCCGGCGGTCGTCGACCACCTGCGCTCCGTGCTCGGCGACGAGTCGTTCGACGCGTGCGTCGCGACCGGCGCGGCCCAGTCGACCGCCGACGCGGTCCGCTACGCGCACCGGCAGCTGCGCCTCACCCGGCGCGAGATCGACGTCGACGGCGAGGTCGACCGGGTGCCGCCGGCGGCGGGCGCCCGCTAGGCCGCGGACGGCGAGGAGGCGCGACGATGCAGGCCAGGCTCTACGGGATGGTGCAATCGCACGCGGTGCTCACGGCGCGGATGGCGCTCGAGCGCTGCGGGGTCGAGATGGACGTCGTCGACGTCGTGCCGGGACTGCACGCGCCGGTCGTCCGCGCCGCCGGGTTCCCAGGATGGACGGTGCCGGCGGTCCTCCTCGACGGGCAGCGCCTGCAGGGGACGCTGGCGATCTCGCGCGAGCTCGACCGGCGCTTCCCCGCCGCCGGGCTGTTCCCGCGCGACGCGGTCGCCCGGCGGGCGGTCGAGGAGGCCGAGCGCTGGGGCCACGACGAGCTGCAGGCGCTGGCGCGCCGGGTGTTCCGCTGGGCGGGCGGGGACAGCAACGCGGTGCGCGCGTGGATGGCGCGCGAGGTCGTCGGCCTGCCCGCGCCCG
>CADCWC010000503.1:0-1922 GCA_902806305.1 uncultured Thermoleophilia bacterium
GCGATCCCCCGCGTCGTTCATCGACTCGATCCGCGCCATGAGGCGCTCCTCGACCCACGGGCCCTTCTTGCTGGAGCGACTCATCGCTAGCGCTTGCCCTTCCCGCGCCGACGGCCGCGAACGATGTTGCGGTCGGACGCCTTGTTCTTCTTGCGCGTCCGGTACCCGAGCGTGGGGACGCCCCACGGGGTGACCGGATGGCGGCCCGCCGTGGTCGAGCCCTCGCCGCCGCCGTGCGGGTGGTCGACCGGGTTCATGGCCGTGCCGCGCGTCTGGGGACGCACGCCGAGGTGGCGCTTGCGGCCGGCCTTGCCGATCGTGACGTTCTGGTGGTCGGCGTTGCCGACCGTGCCCACCGTCGCCCGGCACTCCATGCGGACCGTCCGCATCTCGCCGGAGGGCAGGCGCAGCGTGGCCATGCCCTGGTCGCGCGCCATGAGCTGGATGCCGGTGCCGGCCGAGCGGGCCATCTGGCCGCCGCGCCCGGGCTGGAGCTCGACGTTGTGCACGACGGTGCCGATCGGGATCCGCGCGAGCGGCAGCGCGTTGCCCACGTCGATCGGGGCGTCGTCGCCCGACTGGACGACCGCGCCGACCGCGAGCCGGTTCGGGGCGATGATGTACCGCTTCTCGCCGTCCGTGTAGTGCAGCAGCGCGATGTACGACGTCCGGTTGGGGTCGTACTCGATCGCCGCGACGCGGGCGGGGATGCCGTCCTTGCGCCGCTTGAAGTCGATGATGCGGTACAGGCGCTTGGCGCCGCCGCCGCGGTGACGCGACGTCTTGCGGCCCCGGGCGTTGCGCCCGCCGGACTTCTTCAGGCCCTCGGTGAGGGTCTTCTCCGGCTCGGTCTTCGTGATCTCGGCGAAGTCGGGGTACGTCGCGAAGCGGCGCCCCGCGCTCGTCGGCTTCGGCTTGCGGATCGGCATGCCCTAGTCCTCCAGTCCCTGCAGGCCCTGGAAGATGGGGATCGAGTCGCCCGGCTTGACCTGGACGACCGCCTTCTTCCACGACCGGGTGCGGCCGGCGGTGACCCCGCGGCGCTTCGGCTTGGACTTGACGCTCATCGTGCGCACCTCGACGACCGAGACGTCGAACAGCTGCTCGACGGCCTGGCGGATCTGCGTCTTGTGCGCGTTCGGGTGCACGCGGAACGTGTACTTGTCGGCCGTCGCGAGCGTGTACGACTTCTCGCTGACGACGGGCCGGATGATGACCTGAGAGGCGTCCATGGCTAGGCGTTCGCCCTCCGGGTGAGCTCGTCGACGGCGGCCTGGGAGGCCAGCACGCAGGCGGCGCCGACGAGGTCGGCCACGCCCACGCCGTCGGCGGGCAGGACCGACACGCGGTCCAGGTTGCGGAACGAGTAGGCGACCGGGGCCTCGGCCTCGGTCAGGACCACGAGCGTCGGCGCGTGCGCCGCGTCCCAGCCCTGCAGGAGCTGCGCCGCGCCCTTGGTCGACGGCGTCGCGAACGGCGCCGGGTCGAACAGGGCGAGCGAGCCGCGCTCGGCGTGCAGCGACAGGGCGCTGCGCAGCGCCGCGCGCTTCTCCTTGCGGTTGACCTTGAAGGTGTAGGAGCGAGGCTGCGGCCCGAAGACGGTGCCGCCGCCGACCCACACGGGCGAGCGCGACGAGCCGGCGCGGGCGCGGCCCGTGCCCTTCTGGCGCCACGGCTTGGCGCCGCCGCCGCGGACCTTGCCGCGCGTCTTGGTCGAGTGCGTGCCCTGGCGGCGGGCGTTGAGCTCCGCGCGGACGGACTCGTGGACGAGCGGGCCGTGGAACGACGCGCCGAACGCGGCGTCGTCGAGCGTGGCGGTCCCGCCGCCGAGGATCGGGGCGTCAGCCATCGGTGCGCACCTCCACGATGCCGTTGCGGGCGCCGGGGACCGAGCCGCGGACCATCATGAGGTTCCGCGCCGG
>CADCWC010000503.1:1932-3404 GCA_902806305.1 uncultured Thermoleophilia bacterium
CGATGGTCAGGCCGGGCTGCGTGATGCGCTTGTTGCCCATCTGGCCCGGCATCTTGCGGCCCGGGAGCACGCGCGACGGCGTGGCCGACGCGCCGATCGAGCCCGGGGCGCGGACGTTGTGCGAGCCGTGGGACTTCGGGCCCGAGGCGAAGCCGTGGCGCTTGATGCCGCCCTGGAAGCCCTTGCCCTTCGAGGTGCCGGCGACCTTGACCTTCTGGCCGACCTCGAACGCCTCGACGGTGACCGAGTCGCCGATCTGCAGCTCGCGGCCCTCGTCGCGGAACTCCACGAGGTGCTTCATCGGCGAGGCCCCGGCCTTGCGCAGGTGGCCGAGCTCGGGGCGGTTGAGCTGCTTCTCCTTCGTGGCGCCGAACGCGAGCTGGACGGCGAGGTAGCCGTCACGGTCGGGGGCGCGCACCGCGGTGACCGGGCACGGGCCGGCTTCGAGGACGGTGACGCGCTCGACGCGCCCGTCCTCCTGGAAGAGCTGCGTCATCCCGAGCTTCTTGGCGAGGATGGCGGGCATGGTTACGCGAGCCGGATCTCGATGTCGACGCCGGCCGGGAGGTGGTCCAGGCGCTGCAGCGAGTCGACCGTCTTGGGGGTGGGCTGGTGGATGTCGATCAGCCGCTTGTGGGTCCGGATCTCGAAGTGCTCCTGCGAGTCCTTGTCCTTGAACGGCGACCGGATGACGGCGTAGACGTTCTTCTCCGTCGGGAGGGGCACGGGCCCGCTCACGGTCGCGCCGGTGCGCGTCGCCGTGTCGACGATGTCCTTCGCCGCCGTCTCGATGGCCGAGTGGTCGTAGGCCTTCAGGCGGATGCGGATCTTGTTCTGGGCGAGTCCTGCCATGTCTGTCTTGTCCCTAGAGCGCCAGCGGGGGCGGGCCTTGCGGGCCCGCCCCCGGTGCAGCGAATCGGTGTGAGTTCCCCTACTCCTGGATCTCGGTCACGACGCCGGAGCCGACGGTGCGGCCGCCCTCGCGGATCGCGAAGCGCAGGCCCGCGTCCATGGCGATCGGCTGGATGAGCTCGATGTCCATCGTCACGTTGTCGCCCGGCATGACCATCTCGACGCCCTCGGGGAGACGGGCGACGCCGGTCACGTCGGTGGTGCGGAAGTAGAACTGCGGCCGGTAGCCGGTGAAGAACGGCGTGTGGCGGCCGCCCTCCTCCTTCTTGAGGACGTAGACCTCGGCCTTGTACTTCGTGTGCGGGTTGATCGAGCCCGGCTTGCAGAGGACCTGCCCGCGCTCGATGTCCTCGCGCTTCGTGCCGCGCAGGAGGCAGCCGACGTTGTCGCCGGCCTCGCCCTGGTCGAGGATCTTGCGGAACATCTCGACGCCGGTCACGACGGTCGACGTCGTGTCGCGGATGCCGACGATCTCCACCGTCTCGCCCGTCTTGACGACGCCCTGCTCGATGCGGCCGGTCGCGACCGTGCCGCGGCCGGTGATCGAGAAGACGTCCTCG
>CADCWC010000504.1 GCA_902806305.1 uncultured Thermoleophilia bacterium
ACCAGCGCGTCGGCGCGCGTCGCCATCGGGACCGTGCCGGCGTGCCCACCCGTGGCCTCGAACACCACGTCGTAGCCCGCCATCCCCGTGATCGACGTGACGACCCCCAGCGGGACGTCGGCGGTTGCCAGCCGGGGGCCCTGCTCCACGTGCAGCTCGACGTAGGCCGCAGGCACGACGGCGACCCAGCCCGCCCGAGGCGGGTCGGGGTCGAGGCCGAGGCGGACGAGCGCCTCGCGGACCGAGACGCCGTCCGCGTCGCGGGCCTCGAGTGCCCCGGGCGCGAGCCGGCCGGTCAGCGCGCGGCTGCCGAGGAACCCGCCGTCGAACCGCCAGCCCTCCTCGTCGCGGAAGGCGACCACGGCGAGCGTCCGGCGGCGTCCGCCCCGGGCGCGGAGCCGACCCAGGGCCTCCACCCCCGCGAGCACGCCGAGCGCCCCGTCGAGGCGGCCACCCTGGGGGACGCTGTCGAGGTGGGAGCCCGTCCAGACCTCCGGCCCGTCGAGCCCGCCGGGAAGCCGCCCCCACAGGTTGCCGATCGGGTCGACCTCGACCTCGAGTCCGTCCTCACGCATCCAGCCCGCGACGAGGTCGTGCGCCTCCTGCTCGGCCTGCGAGAGCGCAGGACGGTTCGCGCCGACGCCGCCGCCGATGCCGTACAGGCGGTCGAGCCGTTCCTGCAGTCGGGTCGTCACCGCGGGCGATGATAGGGCCGGCGGGGAGCCGTCCACGTCGTCAGCCGCGCCCGCCGCCGCCGAGCGCCCCGAGCCGCGCGTGGCAGGCGAGCTGGAGCACGAGCCGTCCCTCCGGGTCGTCGACGTCGACCTCGAGCAGCCGCCGGATGCCGCGCAGCCGATAGGCGACCGCGTTCGGGTGGAGGTGGAGCCGACGGCCGGCGGCGACCAGCGAGCCACGCTCGTCGAGGTAGGCCTGGAGCGTGCGGATGGCCGTCTCGGCCCGGGCGGCGCCCAGCGCGTCGAGCGGGGCGAGCGCCTCGTCGACGGCCCGCCGCGCCGTCGGCGTCGACGCCCACTCGGCGATCGAGCGCTGCAGCCCCGTCGCGTCGAACACGGTGACCTGCCCGGCCGACCCGTTCCGGCGGGCGGCGGCCAGGGCGCTCGTCGCCTCGGCGTCGCTCGCGCGCAGCCCCTCCACCCCGGCGTGCGGCCCGCCCACGCCGGCCACGAACGGCACCGCGTCCTGCGCCTCGGCGAGGCGGTCGAGCAGCCGGCGCGCGCGGTCGAGCACGTCGGCGAGCTCCGCCCGGTCGTCCGCCGAGGCCGTGCGCACGCAGACGAGCGCTTCGTCGGTGCCCGCGACGAGCCAGCCCCGATCACGACCGAGCAGTCCCGCCGCGATCCGGGCCGCCTCCTCGAGCGACGCGGCCGACGCCGCCGTGACGCCGGGGACCGCCGGCTCGACGCGCAGGACGCGGTGCCGGCGGTCGAGCGCGAGCCGCCGGTCCCGCGCCTGCTCGACGGCCGCCTCCACGCGCGCGTCGGAAGCCGAGAGCAGGTCGAGGATGAGCCGCGTGCGGGCGCGCACGTCGACCGCGTCGACGCGGCGCACGTGCTCGCGGATGTGCGCCAGACGGTCGGCCACGAGCCGGGCGGCCAGGCGCTCCACCGATCCGTCCGTGTCGGTCGTGACAACGCCTACGGCGCGGCCGCCGACCACCACGGTCGCGCCTGGGGCGTTGTCGGCCACGACCCGGACGGTCGTGCCGAGGACCCGCGAGGCCGCCGCGGCGAGCCCGGGCTCCTCGTCGGCGGCGAGGAGCAGCTCGTGGAGCTCGTCGAGTCGCCCGAGCCCGGCGGACGCATCCGGCCGGAGCAGCCGGTCGGCGCGGACGAGCAGCTCGCCCGTGTCGCCGTCCGCGGGCCGCCCGAGCACTGCCACGTCGGCCCGCTCCGCGAGCCGCGCCGTCGTCACCCCGGCGGCGCCTGCTCCGGCGACCACCACGGCCGCGAGGCCGGCCTGCCCGGCGAGCCGCACGGCGACGTCCAGCTGATAGCCCTCGAGCTCCGCGGAGGCCCGGCGGGTGAGGATGGCGAGCGCGCCGCGACCCGCGCCGGACAGCTCGTCGAGCGCGTCGACGAGCGCGACCCGGACCACGCGCCGCGCGTCGGACGGTCCGTCGACGAGGACGAGCGCGTCCGCGAGCGCCTCCACCATCCGGCCGACCGTAGGCACGTGGCCATTGTGCCAGGAGCACCACGGTGCGGGAAACGTTGGCCCCAGGGCACATGGACAGCCCACGGGGGCGTTCCTAGAGTGGCGGGCGTGGCCACGCGCATCGGAGTCGACGTGGGCGGGACGTTCACGGATCTCGTCTGGTACGACGAGGAGACCGGAGACGTGCTCGTCGGCAAGGAGCCGACCGCGCCCGCGGCCCCCGACGACGGGGTGCTCGCGGCGGTCGACGCCACGGTGCCCACCGGGCGGCTGCCCGCGGCGCGCTACTTCCTGCACGGCACCACGGTCGGCCTGAACGCCCTGCTCGAGCGGCGCGGGGCGACCGTCGGGCTGCTCGCCACCGCGGGCTTCCGCGACGTGCTCGAGGTGCGGCGCGGCGACCGCGACGACCCCTACGACCTGTTCTGGAAGCCCGCCCCGCCGCTCGTGCCCCGGCGGCTGCGGCTCTCCGTCGAGGAGCGCGTGCTCGCCGACGGGACGGTCCACCGGCCGATCGAGCCGCGCGGCGTGCAGGAGGCGGCGCGCGCGTTCGCAGAGGCGGGCGTCGACGCGGTCGCCGTGGCCTTCCTGCACGCCTACGCGAATCCGGTCCACGAGCTCGAGGCCGAGCGCCTGCTCCGCGAGGCGGGCTACGACGGGGAGATCTCGCTGTCGCACCGGGTCTCGGGCGAGTACCGCGAGTACGAACGCACCTCGACGACGGTGATCGACGCGTTCGTGCGCCGCCGCATGGGTCCGTACCTGGCCCGGCTCGGGACCACGCTCCGGGGCCGCGGCTTCGCGGGCGACGCCCTCATCACCCGCTCGGGGGGCGGGGCGATGACCTTCGCCCAGGCGGCCGATCGGCCCTTCGAGACGGTGCTCTCGGGACCCGTGGCCGGAGCCGACGCGGTGGCGGGCCTCGCCGTCGAGCTCGGCCTCCCGAGCGTGATCGCGGCCGACGTGGGCGGCACGAGCTTCGACACCTGCCTCGTCACCGACGGCCGCCCGCCGCTGCTCTACCAGGGCACCGTGATCGGGTTGCCCCTGCAGACCCCGTGGGTCGACGTCCGTTCGATCGGGGCCGGCGGCGGCTCGATCGCGTTCGTCGACGCGGGCGGCCTGCTGCGCGTCGGGCCGCGGAGCGCCGGGGCGGTCCCCGGCCCCGCCTGCTACGGCCGGGGCGGGACCGAGCCGACCGTCACCGACGCGGCCGTGGCGCTC
>CADCWC010000505.1 GCA_902806305.1 uncultured Thermoleophilia bacterium
CGACGGAGATCGGGTCGAGATCGACGCCGCCCGCCTGCTGGAAGTAGGTGAACTGGGTCACCTCCATGCCGTCCAGCCAGACCTCCCAGCCGGTGCCCCAGGCGCCGAGCGTCGGCCCCTCCCAGTTGTCCTCGACGAAGCGGGTGTCATGGGCCGCCGGGTCGATCCCGATCGCCTCCAGCGAGCGGAGGTACGTCTCCTGGACGTCGTCCGGCGAGGGCTTCAGCAGGACCTGGAACTGGTAGTAGTGCTGCAGCCGGTTCGGGTTCTCGCCGTAGCGCCCGTCCTTCGGGCGGATGGACGGCTCGACGTAGGCGGTGCGCCACGGACGGTCGTCGAGGCAGCGCAGGAACGTCGCGGGATTGAAGGTGCCCGCGCCGACCTCCGTGTGGTACGGCTGCACGATCGTGCAGCCCTCGGCGGCCCAGAAGGCCTGGAGCCGGAGGATGAGGTCCTGGAACGTCTGGGGCACGGGCGCGACGGGCATGTCTCGTAGCGTAGCCATCGCGCCTCGACCGCTCGCCGTGCGGGGCCGCCCGGCCCCGCTACGGTGCGGGCATGCCACCGTTGCCGTCGCTCGTCCCGCTCCTCGGCGTCGTCCTCGCGCTCGGCGTGACCGCCACGCCGCCCGCGGGCGCGGCCCCGACGTTCTCGCTCCGCCAGGTGATGTCCGGCCTCGACCGACCGCTGCAGCTGACGGCACCGCGGGGCGACGAGCGGCTGTTCATCGTCGAGCAGGCGGGGCGCATCCTGGTCACGGTGCGCGGCCGGCGCCGTGTGTTCCTCGATCTGCGCTCGCGCGTGCGGGTCGGCCCCGAGCAGGGCCTCCTGTCGATGGCCTTCCACCCCGACTTCCGGCGGAACGGCCGCTTCTTCGTCGACTACACGGACCGGGCGGGCGACACGCGCGTGGTCGAGTACCGCGCCCGGGGCGACCGCGCGCTGCCGCGGTCCGGCCGGCAGGTCTGGTTCCTCGACGACCCGTACCCGAACCACAACGGGGGGCTCCTGCAGTTCGGGCCGGACGGGTTCCTGTACCTCGGCATGGGCGACGGCGGCGCGGGCGGCGACCCGCAGAACCGGGCGCAGAACACCCGCTCGCCGTTCGGCAAGCTGCTGCGCTTCGACGTCGACCGCGCCCGGCCGTACGCGATCCCGCGGACGAACCCGTTCGCCCGCGGCCGGGGCGGCCTGCCCATCGTCTGGGCGCTCGGACTGCGGAACCCCTGGCGGTACTCGTTCGACCGGGTCACCGGCGACCTCTTCGTCGCGGACGTCGGCCAGAACGCCTACGAGGAGGTCAGCGTCCTGCCACGGCGCTTCCGGGGCGTGCCGAACTTCGGGTGGGACGCCTTCGAGGGGCTCCACCGCTTCGAGCGCAAGCGCACGCCCGGCCGGCTCGTCCGGCCGCTGGTGGAGATCGGCCACGCCGAGGGCGCGTGCTCCGTGACGGGCGGCTACGTCTACCGCGGAGCCGCCGTGCCCGCCCTCCGCGGCCACTACCTGTACGCCGACTTCTGCCGCAGCTGGATCCGGACGCTGCGCGTGCAGGGCGGGCGGGCCGTGGACCGCGGCGAGCACGCGGGCGTCGAGCTCGTCACGAGCTTCGGCGAGGACGGCCGCGGCGAGCTCTACGTCGTCTCGCAGGCCGGGACGGTGCACCGCGTCGTGGCGTCGTGACGCGCGTCTGACACCGCACGGCGGCTGCATATACTGAGTCGGTGGCCGCCTCGTATCCCGACGCCCCCACCCCCGGCACGGGGGCGGCGGGAAGCGCGCCGCCGAGTGAGCTGGTCGCGTTCCTCACGCTGCTCCGGCGGCGCAAGTGGATCATCATCCTCTTCACGCTCCTCGGCCTGGGCCTCGCCCTCGCGCTGGCGTTCCGGGCCGAGCCCGTCTACCGCGCGCAGGTGCTCCTGCAGGTCAACTCGCCCGCGGGCGGGCAGTCCTCGGCGAACGACGTCCTCGTGGCGGACATCGGCCAGGCGAAGACGTACAAGGAGCTCATCACCGATCGGACGTTCCTGACGGCCGCCGCCGCCGCGCCCGGCATCGGGCTCGACCCGGACGAGCTCATCCCGCGCGTCTCGGCGACCGCGGTGGCCGAGACGCAGCTCGTCAAGCTCCAGGTCGACGGCCCGAGCCCCGCGGAGGCGCGCCGGCTCGCGCAGAGCCTCGCCGAGTACACCGTCGGCCAGGTGGCCGCCCAGGGCAGGCGCAACGCGCGGCAGCAGTCCGCGGCCCTCCAGAGCCGCCTCGACACGTCGCAGGCCGAGCTCGAGCGGCTGCGCGCCACGCGGGCCGACGTGACCGCGGGCGGCGACGCGACGGCCGCGACGGCGCTCGAGGATCAGATCCGCGGGCTCGAGGCAGCCGTCCTGCAGCTCCAGGAGCAGATCTACAGCGGCGAGGCGCGGGCCACGACGCTCTCCGTGACGAACGCCGCCACCGCACTGCCCTCCCCCGTGTCGCCGCGGCCGCTCCTGAGCGCGGTCGTCGGCACGTTCTTCGGCCTCGTGATCGGCACGGCGCTCGCCTTCGTCCGCCACCAGCTCGACCGTCGCGTGCGGTCCGTCGAGGAGATCGAGCAGATCTTCGGCGAGCCGGTCCTCGCCGCCATCCCCGTGGTGCGCGGCCGGGCCGGACTCCACGACGGCGCGCTCGCGAACGCCTTCGACGTCCTCCGCGCCAACCTCGCGATCGTGGCCCGCCGGACGACGGCCAAGGTCTACACCGTCACGTCCTCGCGCGAGAACGAGGGCAAGACGTTCACGACCATCGGGCTCGGCCTGGCCCTCGCCCGCGCGGGCCGGCGCGTCGTGCTGGTCGACGCCGACCTCCGACGGCGGGGGCTCTCCCTCGAGCTCGAGGCCGAGCGCCGTCCCGGCCTGACCGAGGCGCTGCACGGCGACGGCGCCGTCGACGAGTACCTGGTGGCGGCCGCCGAGGGCATGCACCTGCTGCCCGCCGGGGCGGGCAACGAACGCCCGCCGACGCTGCTCGACACGCGCGCCTTCGACGACGCGCTCGCCGAGCTGCGGACGCTCTACGACGTGATCCTCGTCGACACGCCGCCGCTCCTCAACATGGCGGACTCGGTGCTCGTCTCGGGTCGCACCGACGGCGTCCTCGTCGTCGTGCGGGCGAACACGGCCACACGGCCCGACCTGACGGCGGTGGCCGACCAGCTCCGCTCGGGGCGCTTCGCGGTGCTGGGCGAGGTCATGCACTCGACCGACACGGCCGCCGCCGACTACACGTCCTACAACGCCCCCGCCGCACGCCGTCGGCTGCCGCTCCTGCGCGGCGCGCGCAGCCGCGCCTGACCCCGCGGCTCCGACGTCACGAGGGCGCGGCCGCCGGGCGGCGCGCGCGCCACCGGTCGAGCACC
>CADCWC010000506.1 GCA_902806305.1 uncultured Thermoleophilia bacterium
TTGCGCAGCGGGATGGTGGTCCGGCCCTGGGCGGCCTGCGCCGCGGCGCCCTCGTCGAGCTGGCGCTGGATGTCGTCGCCGCCCATCGGGGTGGACTCGGCCATCGTGCGCGCGAAGCGCTCCGTGCGCTCGCGGACCTCGCGCGCCTGCTGCGCGAGCTCGCCCTGCAGCGTCTCCTCCTCGGCCGCCGACATCTCGACGAGCCGGGTGCGGATCAGCGTGAGCGAGGCGTTGAGCCGGGCCATCGAGATCTTGAAGCGCTCGAGGCTCTCGCGCAGGTTCACCCGCGCGCGGCGCTGGGCCTCGAGGTCGTTGACGAGCTCGCGCACCTCGGGCTGGTTGAAGCGAGGGCGGAGGGCCTCGATCTGGGCCTGGATCGAGCGGTCGTCCTGGCCGGCCTTCGCCTGGTCGTCGAGCGCGTCCTTGATCAGCTGGGCGCGCTTGGCCGAGCTCTCCATGCGCGTGACGATCTCCGCGACCTCCTCGGTGATCGCCTCGAAGGCCAGCGGGTGGTCGGCCGCCGCGATGGCCTGGGCGATCGAGCGCTCCATGGCCTGGGCCTTGGTGAGCTCCGTGCCGATCTCGGGGTCGAGCGTGCCCGGGTCCATCCGCCCGGGCAGCCGCTCCGTCGCCTGGCGGGCGGGCGCGGCCGGCCCGCGGTCGGAGGCGCCGGCCGCGATCAGGCCCGCGTAGACCAGCAGCGCGATGAGCAGGAACACGGCCGGCGCGCCCACCAGGAACCCGACGGCGAAGACCCCGCCGGCGACGGCGAGGTTCCGCGGCCGGACGGCCTCCGCCTTGACGAGCTCGCCGCGGTCCGCGCCGGCGCGGATCAGGTCCCGGTCCATTCTCAGCCCAAGGGTACGCGGGAGGGCGGAAGCTCGCCGACAGAAGGGCTCCGCCGCCGGGACGGGGAGCATGCGCCCCGATGGCGGAGCGCATCGTGTTCGAAGGCGGCACCCCTGAGTCCCGCGAGCTCCACGGGCGCATCCAGCGGGCGATCCACCTGACCGAGCGGCTGAACCGGATCCCGTTCGCCGACGGCGAGGCGATCCGAGCGGCCTGGAGCGAGCTCACCGGCGCGCCCGTCGACCCGGCGTTCTCGCTGATCCCCCCGGTGTACTCCGACCACGGGCTCAACATCCGAGTCGGCAAGCGCGTCTTCATCAACCAGGGCTGCATGCTCATGGACATCGGCGGCATCGACATCGGCGACGACGTGATGCTCGGGCCCGCCGTGCGTCTCGTCACGTCCGGGCATCCCCTCGATCCAGGTCTGCGGCGCAAGCAGATCGTGGCCGCGCCGATCAGCATCGACAGCAACGTCTGGCTCGGCGCCGGCGCCACCGTCTTGCACGGCGTCACCGTGGGAAGGGACTCGGTCGTCGCAGCCGGCGCCGTCGTCACACGGGATGTCCCGCCCGCGACCCTGGTCGCCGGCGTGCCGGCGCGGGTGGTGAAGTCGGTCGCGGCAGCCCAGATGGAGCCTTCGTCGGCACAGGATGGTCGAGGCGGACGGCCGCCCGACGACTCCATGACGACTGACGCATGCCCGCGACGGTGACGTCGTCGTCCGCGTGACGGCACTCGTGGCCCCTGACCCTCCGCTTCCGAGGCAGGGACCGCCGAGGTCGTGTCCTCGACGACGCCACAGGCCCGCTGAACGCCGGCGACGAGAGCCCTGGCCCCCGCGCCGGTGACCGTGGTCGTCGGGCGGGTGGCCGGCGATCGGCCCCGCCACGGACGTACCACTTCCGTTGCATGCCTCACCCGGCCGGGGTACGTTGCTCCCCTACTTCGTCCCGGCCTGGGGAGAACCGATGTCACGTCGTGTCGCTGTGGTCCTCGCCGTGCTGGTGGCGTCCTGGGGTGGCTCGACGGCCACGGCCGTCGCCGACCCGCCCGACTTCCGGCCCGGGGCTGCGGGTCTCGGTGACCCGTACTTCCCCGGCGCGGGCAACGGCGGCTACAACGTCCACCGCTACGACCTCGACCTCGCCTACGATCCCGCGACCGACGTCCTCGACGGCGTCGCCACCATCCGGGCGCGCGCGACGCAGGACCTCTCGAGCTTCAACCTCGACTTCGAGGGCCTGGAGGTCCGATCGGTGCGCGTCGCCGGGCGGCCCGCGTCGTGGACGCGCGAGGGCAAGGAGCTCGTCGTGACACCGGCCCGGGGGCTGCGCGAGGGCCGCACGTTCAAGGTTGTCATCGCCTACAGGGGGGTCCCGGGCCCCGTCGACGACCCGCTCTTCGGTGACGCCGGGTTCCTCGCGACCGACGACGGCGCGCTGGCGCTCGGGCAGCCGTTCTCGGCGGCCACGTGGTACCCCGTCAACGACCACCCGAGCGACGCAGCGGAGTACCGCATCCGGATCACCGTCCCGGAGGGCGTCGAGGCGATCTCGAACGGGCAGCTGCGCAGCCGCCGCTCCCGGGCGGGCGAGGAGGTGTGGGTCTGGCGCGCGCGCGAGCCGATGGCGTCCTACCTGAGCTTCATGGCCATCGGCCAGTTCGACGTCCGCCAGTACTCGCGCGACGGGCTGCGGTTCTTCGACGCCCTCGACGAAGGGCTGCTCGAGCGCTTCGCCCCCCGCACCGGGGAGCGGTTCGCCATCTCACAGCGGGCCGAGGGCTCCTACAAGCGCCTGACGCGGACGATCAGCGTCCCGGAGGCCGGCGGGCGGCTGTCCTTCTGGGCCCGGCGCAGCAGCGAGGCCGGGTGGGACAACTTCTTCGTCGAGGCCCGCACGGCCGGCGGCGAGGACTGGACGACGCTGCGCGACCTCAACGGGCACACGGAGAACGCGTCGTTCGCCGGGTGCCAGTACGAGCTCGGCCTGCACCCGTTCCTCACCCATTATCTCACCGCGACCGAAGCCGGCTGTGACCCGACCGGCACGACGGGCGAGTGGCACGCCGCCAGCGGAATCGGCAGCGGCTACGAGCAGTGGGCGGTGGATCTGTCGGCCTACGCGGGCAAGGACGTCGAGATCTCGCTGAGCTACGCCAGCGACGACCTCTTCCAGCTCAGCGGCGTGGTCGTCGACGACATCGAGGTCTCCACCGGGGAAGGCTCGACGTCCTTCGAGGAGGACGACGAGCCGATGGACGGGTGGACCGCCTCCGGCCCGCCGGAGGGCAGCCCGGCCAACGAGAACACCTGGGTGACCGGCACCGCCGCCGACGCGCCCGACCCGATCGGCACCATGATCCAGGCCTCCTTCGAGCGCCAGCCGGACATCATCTCCTTCCTGTCGACGACCTTCGGCCCGTACCCGTTCCGCGACGCCGGCGGGGTCGTCGACCGCGTCGACATCAGCTTCGCCCTCGAGACGCAGACGCGGCCGGTGTACGCGCCCGGGTTCTTCTCGACGCAGCGGGCCGGGGACGACGTCGTGGTCCACGAGCTGGCCCACCAGTGGACCGGCGACAAGCTGCGGCTCGGCCGCTGGCAGGACATCTGGCTCAACGAGGGCTTCGCGACCTACGCCGAGTGGCTGTGGTCCGAGCACGAGGGCCGCGAGACGGCACAGCAGCTCTTCGAGAAGTTTACGACGAACACGTGGCCGGACCCTGCGGACCCGTTTTGGTCGGTGACGATCGGGCACCCGCAGGACGCGAGCCTCCTGTTCGACACCGCCGTCTACTACCGCGGCGCGATGACGCTGCAGGCCCTGCGCAACGAGATGGGCGACCCGGCGTTCTTCGGGCTCCTGCGGTCCTGGGGTGGCCAGTCGCCGCGGACGGTGACCACGGACGACTTCATCCGAGCCGCCGAGGAGGTGGCCGGGCGGCAGCTCGACGCGTTCTTCGAGCGCTGGCTCTTCACCCCCGCGCGGCCCGACGAGCTCCCGGCCGCGCCCGCCCCCGCTCCGGCCCGGGCAGACGCACAGGCGCTCCTGGACCCGGCGTCCCCGCTGCGGGAGGCGAAGCTGAAGAAGTAGCGCCTCGGCGAGCAGGTATGCCGCGACCAGCCGCGTCAGGCGACCGGCTGACCGGCGCGCACCGTCTCGTCGTAGAGGTCGAGGATGTGGCCGATGTTGGCCTCGACGGTCAGGTCGTGCCGGGCGGCGGCGACGCGGCGGCGCAGGCCGGCCAAGTCGAGCGCGCGCAGGCGTGCGCCGAGCCCTTCCACGCCGTTCAGGCTGAGGCCCAGACCTTCGGTCTCGAGGAAGCGGGAGAGCGCCCGATGGCCGAAGGTCAGGACAGGAAGCCCGGCGGCGATGTACTCGAAGGCCTTGTTGGGCAGCGCCGTGTCCAGGTGTGCGGCATTCAGGCCCGCGTTGAAGCCGGCCCAGCCGAAGTCGTAGGCGGGAAGGACACGCATCAGGTCGGCGGGCCGCAGCGTGTCATGCACGCGCAGGCCGGGCGTGGCGGCGGCCAGACGGCGGTAGGCGCGATCCTCCCGCGCGGGGTAGACGTCGAGGGTCACGCCGGCGGCCACGATCGCCGCGAAGATCTCGCGAAGGTCGTAGTGGCCGTGGCTGCAGGAGAGCGTGCCCTGGTAGACGAGCCGAGGCCGGTCGCCGGCGGGGCGCTCGGGGGACGGCAGCGTGGCGGGCAGGTCCTGCGCGAGCGCGTAGTTCGGGAAGGTCCGCGTGCGGGGCGGCAGCTCGTAGCGGTCGGCGATCTCGCCCAGCAGCTCGTCGGACACCGTGATCAGCGCGGCGCTGCCTTCCACCGCCGCCCGCTCCAGGCCTTCCGGATCGCCCGCATCCGGGAAGCCGTCCTCGTACGGCGTGCGGCGCAGGCTCTGCATGTCGTGGACGTCGTGGATGACGGGCACGCGGCCATCGGTGACCTCCAAGGCGAGCACCGTGAGCAGGTCGGGCAAGTTGTGGGAGTGGATGAGGTCGGGCTTCCAGCCGGCGATCACCTGCTCGAGATCGGCGCGCAGATCCGAACCGATCCGCCACCAGCGGTCGAACAGCTCGTCGCCGGTCCCGTAGAACTCGCTCAACGTCCGGCCGCGGTACGCGAACCCGAGCTCGAGCGGCGCGCCGGCAGAACGCAGGCCGACCGCGTACTTCAACGCGCGGATGCAGGGCTGCTGATGCAGGAACAGGACCCGCATCACCGCCTGCTCCTGATCGCCTTGGCCGGGTTGCCGACCGCGACGGTGAAGTCCTCGAGATCGCGCGTGACGACGCTGCCGGCTCCCACGACGCAGCCTTCGCCGATCCGCACGCCGGGCAGGACGACCGAGCCCATCCCGATCCAGCTGTTGCGCCCGATGTGCATCGGCCCGACGTCCTCCCACCCCTGTTCCACCACCGGCCGGTCGAGGTCACCGAAGTTGTGGTTGGCCGTGTGCAACATGCAGTAGGGCCCGATGTTCGCCCCGTCGTGGAACACCAGGCCACCGAAGCCGTTGACGAAGCAGCCGAAGTTGAACGTCACCCGGTCGCCCAGCTCGATCCGGTCACCGTTCAGCCAGACGATCTGGTCCAGGTAGAAGCACCCCTCGCCGACGCGCTTGGCGTCGTGCGCGCGAAACGGGATGACGCGCTTGGAGTGGTGGGTGATCATCAATGTGGACCTCCGCTCTGGTTGGGCCCCGAACCTATCGTGCGCCCATCCCGGCGCGCCGGCGACGCCGTCCGCTCGCGTGGGATGCGACCCGATGGTCACGTCACGGTCGCCAGGCCTCCGGGTCCTCGGCAACCAGCTCGGCGAGCGAGCGGGCCGGTCGACCGACGACGCCGGCGACGTCGCCCATCGTGAGCGCCTCGGGTCCCGTGAGCGTGAGCGTCCGCGCCTCGGCGGGCGGAGGGTCGGCGAGCAGCACCGCGGCCGCGGCGGCGGGCGGCGTGCCGCCTGGTCCAGCGCCGACGACTTCACGACGTGCTGGACGCCCGCGCGTTCGGCGGCGTCGAACGCGGCGGGCTCGCGCGCCGGGTCGCTGGAGACCACGAACAGCGCGCGGGCGCCCGCCACCAGGCGTGCGAGCGCGTCGTCGTCGGCGAGGTCGCCGACGACGAGATCGGTCGACGGTGGCAGCACCTGCCTGGCACGGGAGGCATCGCGGACGAGCGCGCGGACGGTCGCGCCCGCGGCGGCGAGCAGCCGGGCCAGCTCCCCGCCGATCTGCCCGGTGGCGCCGACCATGGCGACGTCGGGCATGTCAGGGCGCCGTCGCGCCCTGGTCGCGGGCGATCGCGTTGCCCATGGCGGGGTCGATGGCGACGTGGTGGCGCGCAACCCTCGACGCGCCGTCGACCTTGCGCAGCTCGTCGGTGATGTCGGCGGAGGCCGGGGCCTCGACGTCGCGCTCGTCGGCGAAGCGGTGGTACCGGGCGATGACATCGAGGATGGCGAGGCGATCGTCGGCGTCGAGCATGCGGGTGTCCTTTCGATGGGGCGCCGTCATGAGCGGCCGCGCCCTCGCGGGCGCGGGCCGGGCGCGGCCGGATGGGCTCGCAGGCGCCCGAAGATCGACGCGAGCTGCTCGCGCTCCTCGACGGTCAGGCGATCGAGGAACAGCTCGCGCACGCCCGCGAGGTGGAACGGGGTCGCCTGCGCGAGGACGTCGAGCCCCGCGGGCGTGATGCGCACGAAGGTCCGCCGCTCGTCCTGCCGGCCACGCACCCGCTCGGCCAGCCCGTCGCGCTCGAGCCGCTCCACGATCCGCGTGATGCCGCTGGCCGTCACGAGCGCCGCCTCGGCGAGCTCGCCCATCCCGCGTCCTTCGTCCCCGCCATGGCTCAGCTTCACGAGGAGGTCGTACGACGACAGGGACAGGCCGTGTGCCCGCTCCAGGTCGGCGTCGAGGCGTGGAACGAGCTCGCGGTGCACGCGAAGGAGGCCTGTGAACGCGTCGCGGTCGCGCTGCGCGAGCTGCTGCCACGCGCGGAGATGTCGAGGACGGGCCACCTCGGGAGGGTACATTTCCATGATCAAACAAACAACCGCGGGACACCCCGGCCTCCGCCAGCCGTCGCCCCGTAAGGTCCGCGGGGATGGCCGCTCACGCCCGGACCACCGAGCTGACGCGCGCAGCGCGTCCGCTTCAGGACTTCCTGCGCACGGAGGCGGGCAGCGCCTCGCTCCTGCTCGCCGCGACGATCGTCGCGCTCGTCTGGGCCAACTCGCCCGCCGGAGACCTGTACCGGGACCTGTGGGACACGGAGATGGCGGTCAGCGTCGGCGGCGCGGAGCTGCGCGAGGACCTGCGCCACTGGGTCAACGACGGGCTGATGGTGTTCTTCTTCTTCGTCGTCGGCCTCGAGATCCGGCGGGAGTTCGCGATGGGCGAGCTCACCGACCGCGCGGCGGCGGCCGTCGCGGCGCTCGCGGCGCTCGGCGGCATGGTCGTGCCGGCGCTGCTCTACGTCGCGATCAACGCCGGCGGGGAGGGCGCTCGGGGCTGGGGCATCGTCATGGCGACGGACATCGCGTTCGTCCTCGGGCTGCTCGCCCTGCTGCGGCCCCCGTTCCCGGCGCCGCTGCGCGTCTTCCTGCTCACGCTGGCGATCATCGACGACATCGGCGCGATCGTCGTGATCGCGCTGTTCTACAGCGGCGCGATCGACGTCCTGGCACTCGCGATCGCCGTCGCCCTTGTCCCGCTCATCTTCGTGGTCAACCGGGTCCGGATCTGGCGCGGCCCGGCGTACTTCTTCACGGGGCTGGCGCTGTGGGTGGCCATGTACGAGTCGGGCGTCCATCCGACGATCGCCGGCGTGGTGCTGGGCGTGCTCACCGCCGTCTACGCCCCGAACCGCGGCGACGTGGAGCGGGCCGCGCGGCTGAGCCGCTCCTTCCGGCAGGCCCCCACGCCCGAGCTCGCCCGGGCCGCCACGCTCGGGGTGGCGGACTCCGTCTCGCCGAACGAGCGGCTCCAGACCCTCCTGCACCCATGGACGAGCTACGTCGTGGTGCCGATCTTCGCCCTGGCGAACGCGGGCGTCGAGCTCAGCGCCGACAGCATCAGCGCGGCGGCGGGGTCGGCGATCACCGCGGGTATCGTGGTCGGCCTCGTCGTGGGCAAGCTCCTGGGCATCACGCTGGCCAGCGCCATCGCCGTGCGCTCGGGCCGCGGGCGGCTGCCGCAGGGCCTCACCCCCCTCCCGCTGACCGGCGGCGCGGCGCTGGCCGGCATCGGCTTCACCGTGTCGCTGTTCGTGGCCGACCTGGCCTTCGACGACCCCGCCCTGCAGGACGAGGCGAAGGTCGGCGTGCTCGTGGCGTCGGTCATCGCGGCCCTGCTCGCCACGATCCTCTTCCGGGTCGCGGCGCGGCGCGACACGGGCGATCACCCCGAGCGCCCGGAGACCCTCGACCGAGCGGTCGATCCCGACATCGACCACATCCGGGGGGACGCGGACGCCCCGCTGACCCTCGTGGAGTACGGGGACTACGAGTGCCCCTTCTGCGGTCGGGCGACGGACGTCGTCGACGAGCTGTTCGAGCGCTTCGGGGAGGACGAGCTGCGCTACGTGTTCCGCCACGTCCCCAACCCCGGCCGCCACGAGAACGCCGAGCTCGCCGCGCAGGCCGCGGAGGCGGCGGCCGCGCAGGGCCGCTTCTGGGAGATGCACGAGGCGCTGTTCGACCACCAGGACGCGCTCGACTTCGACCGCCTCATCGACCTGGCGCAGAGCCTGGACCTGGACCTCGACCGCTTCGTGGACGACCTCCAGGAGGGCGTCCACGCCGAGCACGTCCGCCTGGACGCCGCGAGCGCGGACGCCAGCGGCGTGCGAGGGACCCCGACGTTCTTCATCGGGGACCGGCGCCACCACGGGCCGTGGGACGCCGACACGCTCGCCGGCGCGCTGGTCGCGTCCCGCCCGGCGGCCGAGCGGGCGTAGCCGGCGTGGCCCTCGCCATCGTCATCTTCGCGGCCGCCCTGGCGGCCATCGCGAGCGAGCGCGTCGACCGCACGAAGGTCGCGATGGTCGGCGCCATCCTGGTCCTGCTCACGCAGACGATCGACCAGGAGCACGCGATCGAGGCGATCGACTGGGCGACGCTCGGGCTGCTCGCCGGCATGATGATCGTCGTCCGGCTGACCGAGATCACCGGCGTCTACACCTACGTCGCGATCCGGGCCGGCCAGCTCGCGCGCGGCCGGCCGTTCGTGCTCGTCCTGCTCCTCGCGGGCGCCACCGCGGTCCTGAGCGCCTTCCTGGACAACCTCACGACCGTCCTGCTCGTCGTGCCGATCACCTTCCTGCTGGCCGACGCGCTCGACATCGACCCGATCCCGCTCGTCCTCATCGAGGTCATCGCCTCGAACATCGGCGGCACCGCCACGCTCATCGGCGATCCGCCGAACATCCTCATCGCCGGCGCCACGGGGCTGTCGTTCGGCGCCTTCGTCGTGAACCTCGCGCCGATCGTGGTGGTGACGTTCCTGGTGGTGACGGGAGGGCTCTACCTCTTCTTCCGCTCGCGCCTGCAGATCGCGCCCGACCAGCGCGACGCGGTCCAGGCGCTCGACGCCCGGCGCTCCATCGAGGACGCCGCCGAGCTCAAGCGGCTCGGGCCGCTGCTCATCCTGACCATCCTCACGTTCTTCGTGCACCGCCAGCTGCACCTGGAGCCCGCCACCGTCGCGCTCGCCGGGGCGACGGCGATGATCCTCGTCACCCGTCAGCCCCTCGAGAAGGCGCTCGCGGGGATCGAGTGGCCGACGCTGTTCTTCTTCATCGGCCTCTTCGTCCTCGTCGGCTCGCTCGAGGAGAACGGTGCGATCGAGGAGCTCGCGCAAGGCGTGGCGTCCGTGACGGGGGGAGACCGCACGGCGGAGCTGCTCGGGATCGCGTGGGTGTCGGCGCTCGGCTCGGGCATCGTCGACAACATCCCGTTCACGGCCACGATGATCCCGGTCGTGGAGGAGCTCCAGGCCGGCAGCGGCGACGACGCCTACTGGTGGGCGCTGGCGCTCGGCGCGTGCTTCGGCGGCAACGCGACGCTCGTGGCGGCGGCCGCGAACGTCGCCGCGGCCGGCATGGCCGAGCGGGCCGGGGCGCCGATCGGCTTCCTGACCTTCCTCAAAGTCGGCATTCCCGCCACCCTGGTGTCCATGCTGCTCGCCACGGCCTACATCGCACTGCGATACCTATGAGCCCGCGCCGCGTCGTCGCCCTCGTCCGCCGCGATGTCCCCGTGCTCGCCCACGACACGACGGTCGACGCGGCCGTCCGGGCGCTCCTCGATTCCGACCTGCCGGCGCTCCCCGTGGCCGATGCCCGCGGGCGCTACGCCGGGATCTTCGGCGAGCGGGAGTTCATCGGCGCGCTGTTCCCGCGCTACGTCCAGAGCCTGGGCTACGCGGGCTTCGTGACCCAGTCGATGGAGGCGGTGCTCGACAAGCGCCGCGGCGCGCTGCGCGAGCCGGTCATGACGTACGTGAACAGCGAGCACGTCGACGTGTCGGAGGACGTGTCGGACATCGCGCTGGCCGAGACCTTCCTGCACCACCGCGTGCTCATCATCCCGATCACCCAGGAGGGCCACGTGCGCGGCGTCGTGACGCGCGCCGACTTCTTCACCCAGCTCGCCGGGCGGCTGCTCGACGAGGGCTCGGGCTGACCGGCCGACGGCGCGCCGGCGGCTACCCGCCGTGCGCCACCGAGACGACCACGCGGACGATGCGCGGGTCGAACTGGGTCCCCGAACAGCGCTCGAGCTCGGCGACGGCGGCCGCCGGGGACATCGCCTCGCGGTAGGGCCGGTGGGTCGTCATCGCGTTGAAGGCGTCGCACGCGCAGATGATGCGGGCGGCGTACGGGATCGCCTCCGCCTCGAGGCCGTCGGGATAGCCCCTGCCGTCCCAGCGCTCGTGGGAGGCCCTGACGATGTAGCCCACCCTGCCGAGCAGCCCGCCGATCCGGTCGAGCATGCGCTGGCCCTCGACGGTGTGCGTCTGCATGACCTGCCACTCGTCGGGGTCCAGCCGGCCGGGCTTGTTGAGGATCTCGGTGGGGATCGCGATCTTGCCGATGTCGTGCAGCATCGCCCCGAGCTCGGCCTCGCGGCGGACGTCCTCGGGGCAGCCGAGCGCGTCCGACACCTTCATGGCCAGGGCCACGACGTCCTGGGTGTGGCGACCCGTGTACTCGTCCTCCTCCTCGAGGAGGTCGCGGAGCAGGAGCGCCGTCCCGCGGTAGGCCTGTCCGAGCTCGAGCGTGCGGGCGATCCGCGCTTCTCGCTCGTGGGACAGCACGCCGAGCAGTCCCACGAGCGGCAGGACGAGCAGCGCCGTCCCGGGCCGATCGGCCGCGGCGAAGGCCGCGAGCAGCCCGATCGGCGCCAGCAGCACGTCGACGCGGTGCACGAGCGCCAGCTCGCCCAGCATCTCCCGCGGCGAGATGCCGTAGGCCAGTCCCGCCCGCCCCACGGCGACGGACGCGTCGAGCAGGATCTGCACGATCAGGGCGAGCAGGTACACGGGCCAGTGGCGCCACTCGGGCTCCTGGGCGTCCGCGAGGATGAGGACGAGGGCGGGGCCCAGCGAGTACCACGCGTCCGTGGTGGCGAAGACCCAGCGCCGGAGCGACACCGGGCCGCGCGCCGCCCGCGCGGCGGCGCCGAGGACGTGGCCGGCGGCGACGAGCAGCGGGACGAGGGGCGTCGGCAGGAGCAGCAGCATCGGCACGAACACGAGCTGCGTCGGGACGCCGTAGCCCGCCCCCACCGAGAACTCCACGCGCGTGGCGACGACGTAGGCGGTCAGGAGCGCCACGGCGAGCAGGACGTCGAGCTCGCGCGCGGCCGTCGCGACGGCGGCCAGCACCACCGCGGCGAGCACGAACCCGCCCAGGAACAGCCGGTTGGCGAGCCGCTCGCGGCGGTCCGGGGCGCGGGACTGGCGAGCGAACGCCTCGCCGATGCGGCGCTCGGTACCAGCGTCGAGGTGCGAGGTCTGGGCGCTGGACACGGGGTGGGGCCCTACGACAGCCGCCGGGATTTCACCAGATTTGCCCCACGCGTGGGCAACTTGGGGCACACTGCGCCCGTCGTTGGAACCTAACTAAATTGGGGGAAAAGCGGTGCGTCAGGGAAGCGTCGGGCGGCGGTTGCTGTATGCGGTTTTCGGTGCGCTGGGTCTTTCGGCCTGCCTCGCCCCCGGCGCCTCGGCCGGACTGCTCATCGGGGGTGCCCAGGGCTGTACGGAGCAGCGCCTGTCGCAGCCGTTCACGCGCTGGCTCGATTTCATGTCGTACACGCCGGTGCAGGACAACGGACTCGAGCGCAAGGGCGACGGCTGGACCCTCGGGGGCGCGCGTACGGTGTCGGGCAACGAGCCGTGGGCTGTCGGCGGCGCGAGCGATTCCCGCTCCCTGCTCATCCCGGAGGGGTCACGGGCCACCACTCCGGCCATCTGCGTCGGGATCAACGAGCCGACGCTGCGCTTCTTCGCGCGCGGGCCCAGCGGGGCCTCGGCGGCCCTGGCGGT
>CADCWC010000507.1 GCA_902806305.1 uncultured Thermoleophilia bacterium
CCGCGGGTCATCGTCACGATGCCGCCCTTCGTGGCGGCGTAGACGATCGAGCCGCCGAACCCGCCCGTCCACCAGCCCTGGGACGCGAAGGTGACGATGCGCCCGCCGCGCCCCGCCGCCTTCATCTCCTCCGCCACGGCGCGGCAGAGGAAGAACGTGGCCTTGAGGTTGACGTCGGCCTGGAGGTCCCAGTCGGCCTCGGTGACCTCCGTGATGACCGACCGCCGCTGCAGGACCGCCGCCAGGTGGGCCAGCACGTCGAGCGAGCCGAGCTGCTCCCGCGCCGTCCGGACCAACACCTCGTGCGACGCGAGGTCGCCGAGGTCGAGCCCGATCGCGGCGTGCCCGTCGCCCGGCAGGTCCGCGATCGAGGCGCGCGCGGCCGCCTCGTCGAGATCGACCGCGAGCACCCGCGCCCCGCTGGCCGCGAAGGCCGCCGTCACCGCGCGGCCGATGCCGCCGGCCGCGCCGGTGCAGACCACGCCACGATCCTCGAGCCCTGCTCCGACGTCCCAGGTCACTCGTCTCCCCTTCCGTTCTTCATGACCGTCTCGCCCCGCCCGCCGCCGGCTCAGGGCGTCAGGACGGAGCGGAGCACCCGACCCGCCCGCAGGTCGTCGAGGGCGTCGTTCGCCTCGCCGAGCGGTCGCACGCGCTCGAGCAGGTGGTCGGTCTGCAGCCTGCCGTCGAGGTACAGGTCGATCGCGTCCCTGATGTCGTCGGGCACGAACCCGCGGGAGCCGAGGATGCGCAGCTCCCGCCAGCAGATCTCCACGGCCCGCACGCGCATCGGCTCCTTGGACGATCCGACGAGCACGACGCGCCCGCCCGGACCGGCGAGGGCCACGGCGAGCTCGTCCTGGGCGGCCGAGCCGACGCACTGCACGACGACGTCCGGGCCGGCTCCGCCCGTCAGGGCGTGCACGCGTCCGACCAGGTCCGGCGTGTCGGCCGGGACCACCTCGTCGGCTCCGAGGGCCCGGGCCAGCGCCTGCTTGCGCTCGGACCGGGCCACGGCCAGCACGCGCGCGCCGTAGAGGTGCGCGAGCTGCACGGCGCTCGAACCGATCCCGCCGATGCCGATGACGACGACGGTCTCGCCCGGCTGCACGTCGGCGACCCGCTTGAGCGCGTGCAGGGGCGTGCCGACCGCGTCCGTGAGCACGGCGAGCACCGGCGCGTCGACGGGCGCGCGCGGCCGCACCAGCGAGGCGACGGGGCGGACGACGTACTCGGCGAAGGCGCCGTCGACGTCGACGCCCATGCGCACCACGTCCGGGCTCCGGTTCGGATGGCCCGCCGCCGCCCAGCGGTCACCGGCGGGCGTCGAGATGTAGTACAGGGCCGCCTGGTCGCCGACGCTCCAGCCCTCGACGTCCGGGCCGAGCGCCGCCACCACGCCCGCCGCCTCGTGGCCCGGCACGATCGGCAGCGGCCGCGCGAAGCCGCCCGCCTGCAGGAAGACGTCCGAGCCGCAGACGCCGCACGCCTCGACCCGCATCAGGACCTCGCCGGGTCCCGGCCGGGGGACCGGACGCCGCACGGACTGGAGCGGCGCACCGAACGCCGCCAGCTCCATCGCCGCCATCGTGCCCATCCGCGCCTCCCTCTCGGACCGCTGCCGAGGCGATGCCTCGCCGTCGTCGGACGCCGCGATGCTATAGCACTTGCTTGACAGCGGGCGACGCCGGGGGGTACGGTCATCCCGCGACAGGCCGGCCCTGGGGGGGCCGGCCGGGCGCCGTCCGCTACGCCGGGACGGAACGGGACAGGCTCAACGGACAGGGGAGGACCGCGTGCTCACACACGGGGGTCGGAGGCGAGTGTGTACGGCCGTGGCGCTGCTCACGGTGACCGTGCTCGGGGCGGCGTGCGGCAGCGAGGACGAGGCGGCCGTCTCCTCGGCCACGGGCGCCGTCGGCGAGGCCGTCGAGTCCGCGACGTCGGAGGCCGCCACCACCGAGGAGGCCGCGACGACGGAGGAGACGACGGAGGAGACGACGGAGACCGGCGCCACCGACACGGCGGCGGCCGAGGGCGATCTCCCGCCCGGCGTCGTGCAGTTCGAGGAGGTCGAGGCAGGCAGCGGCGAGGGGATGAAGCTCGGCTACATCTCGCTCGGCGAGGCCGTGCCGTTCGCCCGCCTGGTGACGAACAGCCTCAAGGAGCAGGCCGCCAAGGCCGGCGCCGAGCTGATCGTGTGCGACTCGGCGCTCGACGGCCAGAAGGCGCTCGACTGCGCCCGCAACTTCAAGACCCAGGGCGTGCAGGGATACCTGAACTTCCAGGTCGACCAGAAGTCGTCGCCCGCGATCTGCTCAGCCGGCCCGGACGTGCCGGTGATCGCGATCGACATCGTCCAGCCGCCGTGCCAGGACGCGTTCATGGGCGCCGCCAACGAGTACGCCGGCGAGCTCGCCGGTCGCGCGCTGGGCGAGTTCATCAAGGAGAAGTTCGACTGCAAGTACGACGCCTACGTGTCGATGGAGTCGACCGCCTCGGGCGACGCCAACACGCAGCGCATGGGCGGCTACCGCAAGGGCTTCACCTCGGTCTGCGGCGACATCCAGAACGAGCGCATCCTCGACGGTGCCGACCGGATCGACCCGGCCCGCACGCAGTTCACCGACACGCTGACCGCGCTGCCGGGCAAGAAGGTCATCGTGCTCGTCGGCATCAACGACGACGGCCTCGTCGGCGGCCTCGCCGCGGCGCGGACCGCGGGCCGCGAGGGTGACGTCTACATGGCCGGCCAGGGCGCCGACCCGACCGCCTGGTGCGACATCAAGAACAACCCCAACTGGGTCGGTGACGTCGCCTACTTCCCGGAGCGCTACGGCGAGATCGGCATCCCGTACCTGATCAAGGCCGTCAAGGGCGAGGAGATCCCGAAGGATCTGCTCATCCCCCACCAGGTCGTGAACCGGGACAACATCGACGACATCTACACGCTCGAGGACTGCAAGTAGCACGTGGACGGCCACGGTTCCTTCCGGCTCGAGGCCCGTGGTGTGCGGAAGTCGTTCGGCGGCGTCGAGGTCCTGCACGGTGTGGACCTCGACGCCGTCGGCGGCTCCGTCCTCGCGCTGCTGGGCGAGAACGGCGCCGGCAAGTCGACGCTGGTCAAGATCATCGCGGGCGACTACCAGCCCGACGAGGGCGCCCTGACGATCGCCGGGGAGCAGGTGACCTCGCTCGACCCGTTGGCGGCGCGCCGCTTCGGGATCCGGATGATCTACCAGGAGCTGGCGGACGCGCCGCCGCTCAGCGTGGCGGAGAACATCAGCCTCGGCCGCTGGCCGTCCCGCCGCGGCGTCATCTCCTGGGGCGCCGTCCGCCGGCGCGCCCAACGTGTGCTCGAGCAGCTCGACGTCGACCTCGACCTGGACGCTCCGGTCGGCTCGTTGCGCGTCGGCGAGCGTCAGGTGGTGGAGATCGCGCGCGCCCTCTCCGACGAGGCGCGCTGCCTCGTCCTCGACGAGCCGACGGCGGCCCTCTCGGCCCCCGAGGTGGAGCGGCTCTTCGCCTTCGTCCGCCGGCTCCGCGATCAGGGGGTGGCGATCATCTACATCACCCACCGTCTGGACGAGGTCCGGGCCCTGGCGGACCGGGTGACCGTCCTCCGCGACGGGGACGTGGTCCTGAACGGCGCGTCGGCCGATCTCGACCGGCGTGCGCTCGTCTCCGCGATGGTCGGCTCGTCGGTCGGGGACGTGGAGCGACCGGAGGACGTCCACGAGGCGGAGCGGAGCGACACGCCCGCGCTGCGCCTGCGCGACGCCTCGGTCACCGGGGCCTTCGCGGACGTCGACCTCGCGGTCTATCCGGGCGAGGTGCTGACCCTCTACGGCAAGCTCGGCTCCGGGACGACGGAGGTGGCGGCCGCGGTCTACGGTCTCCGACGTCTGTCGACCGGGACGATGGAGATCGAGGGACGTCCGACCACGGTGGCCGGTCCGAACGAGGCCATCCGGGCCGGCATCGGCTACCTGCCCGCGGACCGCCAGCGCGAGGGCGCCTTCATGGTCCGCTCCGTCGCGGAGAACCTCAGCGCCCCGTCGTGGTCGCGCCTGGCCCGGTACGGCGTCGTCATCACCCGGCGCCTCGAGGCGGTGGCGTACCGGCGCTGGCACGACGAGCTCTCGATCCGCTCGCGCAACGACCCGGAGCAGCTCCTCGCCACGCTCTCGGGCGGGAACCAGCAGAAGGTCCTGCTCGGCCGCTGGCTCGAGCGCCGGTCGCAGGTCCTCGTCCTGGTGGAGCCCACCCGCGGCGTCGACGTGGGCGCCCGCCAGGAGATCTACCGCTCGATCCGCGCCCTGGCGAGCCAGGGCGTCGGCGTGCTCGTCTCCACCTCCGACTACGAGGAGGTGGTCCAGGTCTCGGACCGCGCGGCCGTCATGGCGCGCGGCCGTATCGTGGCGCGCCTCGCCGGGGACGACATCACGACCGCGCGACTGACGCAGGAAGCTGGAGGCTGAAGACACCGATGTCGGACATCACCGGATCCGTGGCGCCCGCCGCGGGCGGCCCGGCCGCCCCGCCCACGGACATGGCCGCCCCCCAGGCGCGACTCAGGAAGCGTCGGCAGGTGCCGGAGCTCGCGGCGCTCGTCGTCGTGCTGCTGCTCCTCTGCGCGTTCTTCTCCATCCGCTCCGAGTTCTTCCTGAACTGGGACAACTGGCTGAACATCCTGGTCGCCGTCTCGATCACCGGCATCATCGCCGCGCCGGCCACGATGCTGATCATCGCGGGGCAGTTCGACCTGTCGGTCGGCTCGGCGCTGACGTTCTGCGGCATCGTCATGGCCTACACCGCCGAGCGGCAGGGGATCCTCGTCGCCCTTCTGGTCACCATCCTGGCCGGGCTCCTGATCGGCGCGCTGAACGGGTTCCTGGTCACCGTGGTCGGGGTCAACGCCCTCATCACCACGCTCGGGACCCTGGCCGCCTTCGCGGGGCTCGCGCGGCTGATCGCCGACGGGCAGACGCTGATCCTGGACGACTTCGGCACGCTCGGCACGACGCGCATCTTCCTGCGCATCCCGATCGGCGTGCTGATCTTCCTCGCCGTCGTGCTGCTCTTCTACCTGGCGATGCGCTACACCGTCTTCGGACGCTCGATGTACGCGATCGGGTCGAACCCGGTCGCGGCGCGGCTGTCGGGCATCCGCTCGAACCGGCTGATCTTCATCGCGTTCCTGCTCTCGGGCCTCTGCGTCACGCTCGGCGCGCTGATCAACGTCTCGCAGCTCGGTGCAGCCTCGACCCTCGCGGGCAACGGCCTCGAGCTCTCGGTGGTGACCGCCGTCATCCTCGGCGGCGCGAGCCTCGCCGGCGGCCGCGGGACGATCCTCGGCACGATGCTCGGGCTGCTCATCATCGGCGTGCTCAACAACGGCCTGGTGCTGATGAACATCGACGCGTTCTGGCAGGACGTGGCCCGCGGGACGCTCCTGATCCTGGCCGTGTCCTTCGATCAGCTGCGCCTGCGGCTGGGGTCCCGCTGATGGCGACCGGCACGCGCGCCGGCACGAAGGTGCGGGTCGGCGTCATCGGGGCAGGCGCCTGGGCGGTCTCCTCGCACCTGCCCACGCTGCGCAAGCGGGCGGACGACGTCGAGTTCACCGCCGTCTGCCGGCACGGGACCGAGGCGCTCGAGCGGATCCGCGCCGAGTACGGCTTCGAGGTGGCGAGCGAGGACTACCGCGCCGTGCTGGCGGCCGAGCCCGACGTGGTCGTCGTCTCGAGCCCGTCGGGCTTCCATCACGAGCACGCCAAGGCGGCGCTCGAGGCGGGCGCGCACGTCATGTGCGAGAAGCCGGTCACGATCGACCCGGCCGACGCCTGGGACCTGGTCGAGACGGCCCGCCGCGTCGACCGGGAGCTCTTCATCAGCTTCGGCTGGAACTACCTGCCGATGCTCCGCGAGGCCAAGCGGCTGATGGAGGAGATCGGCATCGGGCGGCTCGAGCACATGACCGTGCACATGGCCTCCGTGACCCGGGAGCTGCTCGCCGACCAGGGCGGCGACGCGCACGCCGCCGGCGATGCGGTGCCGGACCCCGCCACCTGGACCGACGCCTCCAAGTCCGGCGGCGGCTACGGCCAGGCGCAGCTCTCGCACGCCCTCGGGATGGCGCTGTGGCTGACCGGCGCGCGCGCGGAGAGCGCGTTCGCCCTGATGTCGGCTCCGATGGGTGCCAAGGTCGAGCTGCACGACGCGATCACGATGAGCTACGACGGCGGCGCGATCGGCGTGCTCTCGGGCGCCTCGTGCCATCGTGAGTTCGACCGCAACAAGCACCAGCTCGAGATGCGCGCCGTCGGCTCGGAGGGCCAGTTCCACATCGACCTCGCGGCCGACGTCCTCTGGATCTACCGCCCGGACGAGGTCGATCTCAAGGTCGACCTGCCGCCCGACGCCGGCCTCTACCACGACGAGGGACCGATCCACGCCCTGGTCGACGCGGGGCTCGGCAGGCCGGTCGACAACCAGTCGCCGGGCGAGCTGGGCGCGCGGACGGTCGAGGCGCTCGATCTGGCCTACCGCAGCGCCGCGAGCGGCGCGCGCGAGTACCGCTCCTGACGACGGCGGCCGCGCGGTCCTACGCCGGACGGAGCCAGAGCGGACGGAAGCTGCGTGACACGAAGCCCGCGTACCGCGGCCGCTCGCGGGACGGGTCGAGCTCGATCCGCGGCACGCGGCGGAGCAGCGCGGCGATCGCCTCGACCGCCTCCAGTCGGGCCAGCGCGGCGCCGACGCAGTGCCGCGGCCCGACGTTGAACGCGAGGTGCGAGGCGAAGCCGCGTCGGTCGAGGTCGAGGCTGTGGGGACAGCCGTAGCGGGCGGGGTCGCGGTTCGCGGCCGCGTTGACCGGGTGGACGCGGTCGCCCGCGGCGATCCGTGTGCCACCGACGACGACGTCGGCGCGGGCCACGCGAACGCGCAGGTGCACCACCGTCCACAGGCGCAGCGCCTCCTCGACGAGCCGCGTCAGCGCCGACGGGTCGCGTCGCACCCGCGCCTCGAGGTCCTCGTCGCCCGCGAGCAGCGCGGTACAGGTGGCGATCAGGTGCGACGTCGTCTCGGAGCCCGCCTCGAACAGGACCCGGCACTGGTCGACGACGTCCGCCTCGCCCCAGTCCGGGAGGATCTCCGGCCCGACGGCCCAGAGCGCCGAGATCAGGTCGTCGGCCGGTGCGACCCGCCGGGCGCGGACCGTCGGCAGGAGGTCGGCGACGCTCGCCTGCGCGGCCGCCTTCGCCGTCTCGACCGCGCCCGCGTCGTCGCCGTAGGAGTGCCGCCACGCGAGGACGGCCGCCATCCAGTCCTTCGAGCGCCGCAGCGCGGCGGCGTCGTGCGGGAGGCCCAGGACGTGTGCCACGACCGCGATCGGCAGGGGCGTCGCGTAGTGCTCCCACAGCTCCCTCGGTCGCCCGCGGCCGAGATCGTCGAGCAGGGACTCGGCCAGCGGGCGGATGTACTCCTGCCGCAGCGGCTCCACGGCGGCCGGCGTCAGCGCGCGCGCCAGGAAGCGGTGCAGGGCGGCGTGTGCCTCCCCCTCGAGCGTCAGGACGCTCCGCTGCCCCGTGATCTCCGCGGCGCCGGTGAGCGTCCCCATCCCGGGCGCTAACAGCTCCTCGCGCCGCTCCACGAAGGCGCACTCCTCGAACCCGAGCACGAGCCAGGCCGCCAGGCCGTCGTCCCAGGCGACCGGCCCGTCGGCCTGCAGGCGCGCGTAGACCGGATACGGATCCTCGTCGCGGAGGTCGAGCAGCGAGGGCGGGCGGTCGTGGACGGTCGAGACGGACGCTCCCCGGCGTGGCCATGGCGGCGGCGGCGCCGCTCCGGGTCAGTCTAGCGTCGGCGGGGGCGCCCCGTCATGCCGTCCCGCGCCCTCAGCCTCGGATACACCGTTCGCCGTCGGCCCCGGTACGTCCTCGGGGCGTCCCGGCCGCTTCCCGCCTGGCTCCGGCCGCTGCGCGGCCTCCCACCCAGGCGGTGCGCTCCGCGCTGCCGCGGCTTGAACAGGCGTCCCGCCTGCCCTGCGCCGCAGCAGCACGTCCGAGACGTCCGAGAACGCACCGTGTCGGGACGTCGAGACGGTGAATCCAGGCTGAGGACAGCGCGTGTCCGGCGTGCTGCGCCGGACGCCGCGGCTACCCTGTCCGGCCGGATGGCCAACCTGGAGATCGGCATCGTCGGGCTGCCCAACACGGGCAAGACGTCCGTCTTCAACGCGCTCACCAACGCGGGCGCGGCGGTGACGGCCTACGGCGCCACGAGCGCGTCGGCCAACGTCGGCGTCGCGCCGGTCCCCGACCGGCGGCTGGAGGATCTGGCCGAGGCCGTCGGGTCGCGCGAGATCATCCCCGCCTCCGTCCAGTTCGTGGACGTGTCCGGCCTCGCGCGCGGAGGCGCCAAGGGCGGCACGCTCGGCGGCGAGCTGCTCGGCCACCTGCGCGCCGGCGACGCGATCATCCACGTCGTCCGCACCTTCCCGGACGAGGACGTCGCCCACGTCGAGGGGCGGGTCGACCCGGTGGCCGACGCGGAGGCCGTCGACCTGGAGCTCGTCCTGGCCGACCACGCGCTCGTCGAGCGCCGGATCGAGCGGGGGGCGAAGCTGGCCCGCACGGGCCAGAAGGCCGCGCGCGACGAGGCGCCCGTGCTCGAGCGCCTCCTGGCCCGTCTCGACGAGGGGCTGCCCGCGCGCACCCTCGGCGAGCCGCTGCCCGCCGACCTCGACCTGCTCACGACGAAGCCGCTCCTGTACGTGGCCAACACGTCCGAGTCGGGCGATCCCGAGGCGGTGGCGCGGCTGCGCGAGTACGCCGCGCCCGTGCAGGTCGTCCCCGTGGCGGCCAAGTTCGAGGCCGAGCTCGCCGAGCTCGACGACCCGGAGGAGCGCGCCGCCTTCCTGGCCGAGATCGGGCAGGACCAGGCCGGCATGCCGAGGGTGGCGGCGGCCGCCTTCGGGTTGCTCGACCTCATCCAGTTCTTCACGGTCGGGCCGAAGGAGGCGCGTGCCTGGCCGATCCGGCGGGGCGGCAGCGCCGTCGAGGCGGCGGGCAAGATCCACTCCGACATCGCCCGAGGCTTCATCCGGGCCGAGGTCATCCCCTGGCAGGAGCTCGTGGCCTCGGGATCGCACACGGAGGCGGCGAAGCGCGGCGTCCAGCGCGTCGAGGGTCGGGACTACACCGTCTCGGACGGCGACGTCATCAACGTCCGCTTCAACGTGTAGATGTCGTGAACCACCGATCGCATGCGGCGACGGCGTCGACGGGCGTCGAGCGGGTGGACGGCTCGTCCGTTGCGATCCGCCCCGAGCGACCCGACGACGCCGAGCCGGTCCGGAACCTGCTGCGCGCGGCGTTCGGGGTCGAGAAGGTGGTCACGCTGGTCGACCTCATCCGCGCCTCGCCGGGATACCTCCCCGACCTGTCGCTCGTGGCGGAGGGCGGGGGCGCGGTGGTCGGGCACGTCATGCTGAGCCGCCTCGCGCTGCGCACGGACGACGGGGGCCGGCTGCCGATCCTGACGCTGTCGCCGCTCTCGGTCGCGCCCGCCGTGCATCGCCGTGGCATCGGCGGCTGCCTCCTCCGGGCGGCCGTCGCGGACGCGCGCGCCGCCCGGGAGTCGCTGATCGTGCTCGAGGGCGACCCCGCCTACTACGGGCGGCACGGGTTCGAGCGCGCCGCGGACCGCGGCGTCCGTCGACCGTCGTCACGCATCCCGGAGGCGGGGTTCATGTGCCTGCCCCTCACGCCGGGCGGCGCGTCCGCCCGCGGGGCGGTGGAGTACTCGGCGCCCTTCTGGGTGACCGACTGCATCGGCCCGTGAGGCGGCGGTCGGCGCCACCGCAACGGCGGACTCAGCCGGACAGCATCCCGCTGACGAGCGCGCGCCAGGTGATCGGGCCGACGATGCCGTCCGACGCCGTGCCGACCGCGGTCTGGAAGCCGCGCACGAACGCGTCGGTCCGCGGGCCGAAGATCCCGTCGATCTGGACGGGCGGTGCCTCGCCGTCGGACTGGTCGTGGAAGTCCATGACCTCCTGGACCGCGCGCACGGCGTCGCCGGTGTCCCCCTTCCGGACCTGGACGACGAGCCGTGGCCAGGTCATCGGGCCGACCACGCCGTCGGCCGCAAGGCCCTCGCCGCCCTGGAAGGCCTTGACCGCGGCCTCCGTGCGGGGGCCGAAGATGCCGTCGACCGTGACGGGCTGGTTGCGGGCGCGCAGGAGCTGCTGCAGCGGGCGGACGGGGAACACGTCGTCGCCGCGCCGTACGAGCGGCCAGGGCGCGATCGGATCGGCGGCCATGCGGGTCTCCTCTCGGGCGGTTCGCCGTCGCAGACCTCGGACGGCGAGGAGTCTCCCAGGCGCCGGAGCCGTGTCAAGACCCACCCCGGCCTGCGCCGTCCCGGGAACCGCCCGTGGCCGGGGCCGACTCAGGCTCCGGACGGCGCCGTCCCGCCCGCCGGCGTGCCGCCCGCCTCGCCGGCCTTCTCGGCCGCCGCGTCGCCCTCGTCCGTGCCTGCAGGCTCCGAGCCGGGCCCCGTGAGGGCACCGCCCGCGTCGAGGCGCGCGGCCTCCCACTGCTCGCGCGGCGTCGAGCCGCTGCCCTCGGTCGGGAACGCCGTGCCGGCCTCGGCCTCTGCCTGGTCGGCGGACGGGCCGCGGATGAGGTCGTCCTTGTCGGTCATGGTGGCTCCTCGATCGCTGTGGGCCCGGGCGTCTCTCCTTTCGCAGCGCGCCCGGGACGGGACGGCGTAGGATGGCAGCGCATGGCGGCAGACGGCGGATTCCCGGCCCGGGTGAGCCTGGTCACGATCGGCGCGCACGACCTCACCGCGCTGCGTCGGTACTACACGGCGCTCGGCTGGGAGGAGGACCCGGTCTCCGGCGACGAGATCGCGTTCTTCCGCACCGGTGGGGCGATCCTCGCGCTCTACCCGTTCGGCGACCTGGCCGAGGATGCGTGGCTCGAGGTCCGCGGCGAGCTGCCGGAGTTCCGCGGCGTCGCCCTGGCGGCCAACGTGGAGGAGCGCGACGGCGTCGACCGCGCCTTCGAGGTGGCGGTGGCGGCCGGCGCGCGGGTGCTCAAGGAGCCCACGGACGCCGACTGGGGCGGTCGCAGCTGCTACGTGGCCGACCCGGAGGGCAACATCTGGGAGATCGCCTGGATGCCGGGGGCGAGGTTCGCGCCCAACGGCGCGATGGCGCTGCCCGAGCGCCCCACCGAGTGACGGGGCGGCCGGCTCACCGGCCGGCCGTGGCCCGCACCGCCGCGTCCGACGACCCGCCGCCGCCCCCCGACGGGGCGTTCCGCTGCTTCGGCGACGGCAGCACGCTCTACCGCGACTACCACGACCGCGAGTGGGGTCGGCCCGTGACCGGCGAGCGGGAGCTGCTCGAGCGCGTCTGCCTGGAGGGGTTCCAGTCGGGCCTCTCCTGGCTCACCATCCTGCGCAAGCGGGAGGCCTTCCGCGCCGCCTTCCGCGCCTTCGAGCCGGAGGCGCTCGCGCGCATGGGGCCGGACGACGTCACACGGCTCATGGGCGACGCCGGCATCGTGCGCAACCGGCGGAAGATCGAGGCCGCGATCGCGAACGGTCGCGCCACGCTCGAGCTGCGCGAGCGCGGGGCCGGTCTGCCGGAGCTGGTCTGGTCGTTCCGTTCCGCGCCGCGCCCGGCGCCCGACGCCTGGACGGACGTGCCGGCGGTGACGCCCGCCTCCGCGGCGCTCTCGGTCGAGCTGCGGCGTCACGGCTTCCGCTTCGTCGGCCCGACCACCACCTACGCGCTGATGCAGGCCTGCGGCCTCGTCAACGACCACCTCGCGGGGTGCGTCGTGCGCGACGACGTCGAGGTCGAGCAGCGCCGCGTCGGCGCCGTCGGTCGAGCGTCCTGACGCCTGGCCGCTGCTACGGTCCGGCCATGCGCGACCGCCTCCGTGAAGACCCGCTCCCCTGCCCGAACTGCCACTCGAACCTGGTGGAGCTCGAGCGCAGCGACGTCCTGATCGACGCCTGCCCGAAGTGCCGCGGCGTGTGGCTCGACCGCGGCGAGCTCGACCGCATCCTCGACCGGGAGCGGCGCGCCGCGAGCGGCGTCGTCGACGACGACCAGGACTTCCTCCGCGAGCTCGGCGGCCAACGGAGCCGCCCGGCACCTCAGGCCCGGACGATCGAGCGCGACGATCGACGCGACGACGACCGGTACGACGACCGGCCGCGCCGCCGGAAGCGGAGCCTGCTCGAGGACCTCTTCGACTTCGACTGACGGCCGACCGCTCCCGGCCGGCGGTCAGGCGCCGAGCGCCACGGTGCTCGGACCGGCGCGCTCGCGGTCGCGTTCGTAGGCGTCGATCTCGTCCTCCCGGCGGAGCGTCAGGGCC
>CADCWC010000508.1 GCA_902806305.1 uncultured Thermoleophilia bacterium
CCAGAGCCTCGCCAAGGCGGGCCAGGACTACGTGACCTTCATCGGGTCGGACTTCATCGAGGAGGGAAGGCGCGCCGCCGAGTGGCTCCAGAAGGAGACGAACGGCAAGGCGACCATCATCGAGCTCGAGGGCACGACCGGTGCCTCCCCGGCCATCGATCGCAAGAAGGGCTTCCACGACTTCATCAAGGACCATCCCGGCATGAAGGTCGTCGCCTCGCAGGACGGCGACTTCAGCCGTGACAAGGGCCGCACGGTGATGGAGACGCTGCTCCAGCAGCACCCCGACGTGACGGCGGTCTACGCGCACAACGACGAGATGGCGATCGGCGCCATCGCGGCGCTCGAGGCGGCCGGCAAGAAGCCGGGCGAGGACGTCATCATCGTCTCGATCGACGGCACGAAGGACGCCCTGCAGGCGATCGTCGACGGCAAGATGGGCGCGACGGTCGAGTGCAATCCGCGCTTCGGCCCGAAGGCGTACGAGACGCTCGAGAAGTACGCCGCCGGCGAGGAGATCCCGCCGAAGATCATCAACGAGGACAAGTTCTACGACGAGTCCAACGCCGAGCAGGAGCTGCCGAACGCCTACTAGACCGGCGGCGACGGCCCCGGGCGCGTCGTCCCTCGGACGGCGCGCCCGGGCGGTGCTCGGGGGAGGGCGCATGGCCTACAGAGGTGGCACGTGAGCAGCGCGGAGCCGCTGCTCCACATGGAGGGGATCGCGAAGGCGTTCGCCGGCGTGCCCGCGCTCGAGGACGCGTGGCTCCGGGTCGGCCCGGCCGAGGTCCATGCCCTCGTCGGCGAGAACGGGGCGGGCAAGTCGACGCTCATCAAGATCCTGACGGGCGTCTACAGCCGCGACGCCGGGACGATCCGCTTCGACGGGCGCGAGGTGTCGTTCAGCTCGCCGCAGGCCGCGCAGCGCGGCGGCATCAGTCCGATCTACCAGGAGATCAACCTCGTCCCGTACCGCACGGTGGCGGAGAACGTGTTCCTGGCCCGCGAGCCGCGTCGGTTCGGGATCATCGACCGTCGGCGCATGCACCGGGAGGCGTCGGCGCTCCTCGATCGCGTCGGCATCCACGTCGACGTCACCCGCCCGCTGATGACGCTCAACACGGCGACCCAGCAGATGGTCGCCATCGCGCGGGCGCTGTCGTTCGACAGCAGGCTGCTGATCATGGACGAGCCGACCTCGTCGCTGCACGACCGCGAGGTCGAGACGCTGTTCGACGTCATCCGTAGCCTGCGGGCCGACGGGGTGTCGGTCATCTTCGTCAGCCACAAGCTCGACGAGCTCTACGCCGTCTGCGACCGCGTCACGATCATGCGCGACGGGCGGACGGTGGAGAACTCGGCCATGGCCGACGTCTCGAAGCTCGAGCTCGTGGCCCGGATGCTCGGCAAGGACCTGAGTGCGGTCTCCCGGGAGGGTGCGACCGGCTTCGCCGAGGGCGACCGCGAGGCCGGCGAGCAGCTGCTCGAGGTCGACGGCGTGGCGCGCGGCCGCGCCCTCCGGGACGCGTCCGTCCGAGTCCGCGCGGGCGAGATCGTCGGACTCGCAGGCCTGCTCGGGTCCGGCCGCACCGAGCTCGCGCGGGCGGTCTACGGCGCCGATCCTCCCGAGCAGGGGAGCGTGCGCGTCGACGGCCGGGAGGCCGACTTCTCGGGGCCCGCCGACGCGATCCGGGCCGGCATCGGCTTCACGTCCGAGGACCGGAAGGCGGAGGGGATCATCCCCGAGATGTCCGTGCGGGAGAACATGACGCTCGCGCTCCTGCCGGTCCTGTCCCGCCGCGGCGTCGTCTCGCGCGACCGCCAGCGCGAGATCGTGGACCGCTTCATCGAGCGGCTCGGCATCAAGACCTCCGGCCCCGACCAGAAGATCCGGGAGCTGTCGGGCGGCAACCAGCAGAAGGTGCTCCTGGCCCGCTCGTTGGCACTCGAGCCGAAGCTGCTCATCCTGGACGAGCCGACGCGCGGCATCGACGTGGGCGCGAAGGGCGAGGTCCAGTCGCTCATCAACGAGCTCGCCGACTCGGGCCTCGGCGTCCTCATGATCTCGTCCGAGCTCGAGGAGCTGACGGAGGGCTCGGACCGCGTGGTCGTGCTGCGCGACGGCCGGACGGTGACGGAGCTGCGCGAGGGCGAGGTCTCCGAGGACGCGATCATGGCCGCCATGGCCGAGGGCAGCGGCGTGGCGGTGGACGTCGCGGAGGAGCCCGTCACCGAGGCCGTCCCCGTGCGGGACGGGGGGGAGGCCGCCGGTGGCTGAGACGGTCGCCGCGCCCCCGGCCGGCCCGCGTCGCGTGGGCCGCGCCGGCGTCGGCGAGCTCGTGCAGACCTACGGCGCGTTGGCCGGGCTCGTCCTCCTGCTCGTCTTCAACGTCGCGTTCACGCCCGACTTCCTGTCGCTCGACGTCCTGCGCGTGAACCTCACGCAGGTGGCGACGATCGTGATCGTGGCGACCGGCATGACGTTCGTGATCGCCACCGGCGGCATCGACCTGTCGGTCGGCTCGCTGATGGCCATCGCCGGGGCCCTCGCGCCGCTCATCTTCCTGCGCGACGTCGTGCCGTTCAACGTGCCCGTCCTCGGCACGGCGCTCGCCTTCGTCCTGCCCGTGCTGCTCGCCGCCGCCTTCGGGATGTTCAACGGCGCCCTGATCACCCGCTTCGGCATCCAGCCGATCATCGCCACCCTCGTGCTGTTCATCGCGGGCCGCGGCTTCGCGCAGGTGCTCGCGGGCGGCAAGCTCCAGGCCTTCCGGGACGACGAGTTCCAGTTCATCGGCCGCGGCGAGGTCTTCGGCATCCCGTTCCAGGCCGTGCTGATGCTGATCGTCGTGGTCGTCGCGGCCTGGGCGATGCGCGCCACGAGCTTCGGGCGCTACGTGCTCGCCGTGGGCGGCAACGAGGCGGCCGCCCGGCTCGCGGGCGTGCCCGTCAACCGCGTGAAGCTCGCCGTGTACACGCTCAGCGGCGCGCTCGCCGGCCTGGCGGGCCTGATCTTCATCGCCATCAACTCCTCGAGCGACACGAGCCGTGTCGGGCTCGACATGGAGCTCGCCGCGATCGCCGCGGTGGCGGTCGGCGGCACGCCGCTGACCGGCGGCCGGGCCAACGTCGTCGGCACGTTCCTCGGCGCGCTGATCCTGCAGCTCCTCACGTACACGCTGCTCCGCCACAACGTGGCGCGCGAGGTCGCGCTCGTCGTCCAGGCCGCGATCATCGTGGCCGCCGTCCTGTTCCAGCGCGGGCGGCTCTCGTGACGTCCGTCCGCCACCGCCCGGGAGGTCGCTGACATGGCCACCGCGTCCGCCGAGCCGGGCGCCGCCACGAGTGGCGGCCCGTCCGCCGCCCGCGCCCGCGCGGCGAGCGCGATCCAGCGTCAGGGCGCGCTCGTCGCCCTCGTCCTGCTCGTCGCCTTCGCGGCGCTCCGGTACGACGGGTTCTTCACCGCCGACTACCTGCTGAAGGTCGTCCTGGCCTCGCCGCAGATCGTCTGCATCGGCCTGATCGCGCTCGGCATGACCTTCGTGATCATGCTCGGCGAGATCGACCTGTCCGTCGGCGCGGTGGCGGCCATGACGGCCGTGATCGCGGCCGAGAACTCCGGCGGCGGCATCGTCACGGGCGTCGGCGCGGCGGTGCTCGCCGGGCTCGCCTTCGGGATCCTGAACGGGGTCCTGATCGCCTACCTGCGGCTGCCGTCGTTCATCGTCACGCTCGCCACCCTGCTCGCCGCGCGCGGTCTGGCGCTGATCCTGTCGGACAACGCCACCGTCGCGGTCGACTACACGAGCAACTACCTCCAGCTCGCCAACCGCGAGTTGCTCGGGCTGCCCGTCCCGCTGCTGATCCTCGTCGTCGCGTACGTCGTCGGGGTGGTCATGTTCCGCTTCGCGCGGTTCGGACGCCACGTGCTCGCGGTCGGCGGGAACCAGGAGGCGGCCGCGCTGATGGGCCTGCCCGTGCCGCGGATCAAGCTCATCGTGTTCGCGCTGTCGGGCGCCCTGGCCGGCCTGGCGGGCGCCGTGCTGACGGCCAAGATCGGGTCCGGCGCGCCGCTCGAGGCGGCCGGGTGGGAGCTCTCGGCGATCGCGGCGGTCGTCGTCGGCGGGACGCTCCTGACCGGCGGGCTCGGCTCGGTCGGGGGCACGCTCGTCGGCGTCCTGCTGCTCGGGCTGATCTTCACGATCATCAACTTCGAGAACGGCGAGGGCCTCGTGTCGCTGAACGCCTACTGGCAGACCGTGGTGCGCGGCCTCTTCCTGCTGCTCGTCGTGGTCCTCCAGAGCCGGCTGGCGCGTGGTGGGACCACGGCCGCAGCACGCTCGGGCTGATGCCGTCGGCGCCGCGCGTCGCGGCCCGTCTGGCGGCGGCCGGCTGCATCGCGCCGGACGCCGAGGCTGCGCTGCTCCTGGCCGACACGCCCGGGGACGACGTGCTCGACGCCCGGCTGGTCCGCCGCGAGGCCGGTGAGCCGCTCGAGCACATCGTCGGCTGGGCGTCCTTCGCCGGACGACGCGTCGCCGTCTCCCCGGGCGTCTTCGTCCCGCGCCCGCGGAGCGAGGCGCTCGTCGCCCGCGCCCTCGACCTGCTCGCCGCGGCGCCGCCACCACGGGTCGCCGTCGATCTCTGCACCGGCTCCGGCGCGCTGGCCGTCGTGCTCGCCGCGGCGCTGCCCGACGCCCGCGTGCTGGCGGTCGACGACGACCGGCGGGCGCTCGACGACGCCCGGCGGAACGGCGCGCCGCTCGGCGTCGAGGTCCTCGAGGGGGACCTCGACGCACCGTTGCCACCCGACGTCCGGGGCGCCGTCGCGGTCCTGACCGCGATCGTCCCCTACGTGCCGGCCGACGAGCTCCGGTACCTCCCCGCCGAGGCGCGGGAGCACGAGCCGCGGCGGGCGCTCGACGGCGGCCCGGACGGGCTCGACCTGCTCCGTCGCGTGGCCGCGGCGGCCCCGTCGCTCCTGCGACCCGGCGGCCACGTGCTGCTCGAGGTCGCAGCCCACCAGGCTGCGACCGCCACGAAGGTCCTCGAGCTGGTCGGACTGGCCCGCGTGGCGGTCGGGTGGGACGACGACGAGATCACCTTCGTCGAGGGGTCGGCCCCCGGGCCGTAGCGCCGGTCAGACGGGCTCGAGGACCACGATCGGGATCTCGCGCGCCGTCTTGCGCTGGTAGTCGTCGTACGACGGCCAGACCGCCGTCATCACCGGCCACATGGCCGGCCGCTCCTCCGCGGTCGCCGTCCGGGCGCGGGCCTGGAAGCGGTCGCCGAGGACCTGGACCTCGACCTCGGGATGCGCCTGGAGGTTGACGTACCACGCGGGCGGCTCGTCGGCCCCGCCCTTCGAGGCCACCACGAGGTACGCGTCGGCGTGGCGCTGGTAGATCAGCGGCGCCACGCGGGGCTCACCGGTGCGCTTGCCGGTCGTGGTCAGGAGCAGTGCGGTCGTGCCCTCCCACTCGTGGCCCTCCGCGCCGTCCGTGGCGACGTAGCGGTCGATGTGCTCCTGTCCGTACAGCGTCAACGCCTCTCCGATCCTCGACGAGCGCGTGATAGCAGGTCGCCGTCGTGCCCGGCGGACGGTCGGCGCCGTTCAGTTGACCGAGGGGTCGACGGGCATGCGGGCCAGGAGGCGGTAGGTGCCGCCCTTGCGGTGGAGCGCCCGGCTCCACAGCCCGTCGGCGTCGCCGAAGACGTCGTCGACCTGCGCGGGCTCGACGATCCAGGCGTCCTCGGCGAGCTCGGCCTCGAGCTGCTCGCCGTCCCAGCCCGCGTAGCCCGAGAAGACGCGGGCGCGGCGCACCTCCTCGGCGATGGCGTCGGGGTCCGCGTCCCCGGGGAGGAACCCGAGGTCGTCGAGCACGAGTGCGGCCGCCACGGTGGGATCGCGGAACTGGCCGAGGGCGATGACGGCCTCGGGCTGCACCGGGCCGCCGACGTGCACGAGCGCCTCGCCGTCCACGACGCCGGACAGGATCGGCACCGCGTCGGCGACCCGCAGGAGCGTCGGCCGGTTGAGCACCACGCCCATCGCGCCGTGCGCCGTGTGCTCGGCGATCAGCACGACCGCGCGGAAGAAGTTCGGGTCGAGCAACGTCGGTCCGGCGATCAGGAGGTGGCCCTGCAGCGAGGTGAATCGGTCGGCCACGGCGTGCGCGTCATTCTACGACCGGGCCGGCGCGGGCCCGCGCCTACTATGACGGCGACCTGACGGGCGGACGCGGAGGCGTGGGTGAGCGACGTGGCGGTGGACGTGCGGATCGAGACGGACAGCATGGGTCCCGTGCCCGTGCGGGCCGACCGACTGTGGGGCGCCCAGACCGAGCGTTCGCGGTCGAACTTCCCGATCGGCGTCGAGCGCTTCCGCTTCACGCGACCGCTGATCCGCGCGCTCGGGGTGCTGAAGAAGGGCGCCGCCCAGGCGAACGGCGAGCTCGGCACGCTGCCGCTCGAGAAGGTGGAGCTCATCACGCGCGCCGCCGACGAGGTGATCTCCGGGGCGCTCGACGACCACTTCCCGCTCGTGGTGTTCCAGACCGGGTCCGGCACGCAGACGAACATGAACGCGAACGAGGTGATCTCGAACCGCGCCATCCAGCTCGCGGGCGGCGAGCTCGGGACGAAGCGGCCGGTCCACCCGAACGACGACGTCAACAAGGGACAGTCCTCGAACGACACTTTCCCGACCGCCATGCACATCGCGGTCGTGGAGGAGATCGAGGAGGTCCTGATCCCGGCCGTCACCCGTCTGCGCGACACGCTGCACGAGAGGAGCGAGACCTACGCGGACGTGGTCAAGATCGGCCGCACCCACCTGCAGGACGCCACGCCGCTCACCCTGGGCCAGGAGATCGGCGGCTGGGTGGCGCAGCTCGACTTCTGCCTGCTCGGGGTGCGCCACGCGCTGCCCGGGCTCTACGACCTGGCGATCGGCGGCACCGCGGTCGGGACCGGCCTGAACGCCCATCCCCGCTTCGGCGACCTGGCCGCCGCCAAGATGGCGGAGGAGACGGGACGACCGTTCCGCTCGGCGGCGAACAAGTTCGCGGCCCTCGCCGCCCACGACGCGCTCGTCGCGGCGAGCGCGTCCCTGCGGACGCTGGCCGGGGCGCTGATGAAGATCGCGAACGACGTGCGCTGGCTCGCCTCCGGGCCCCGCTGCGGCATCGGCGAGATCGTGATCCCCGAGAACGAGCCCGGCTCGTCGATCATGCCGGGCAAGGTCAACCCCACGCAGTCCGAGGCGCTGACCATGGTCGCCGTGCAGGTGTTCGGCAACGACGCCGCCGTGGCGTTCGGCGGCTCGCAGGGCAACTTCGAGCTGAACGTCTACAAGCCGGTCATGGTCCACAACGTGCTCGAGTCGATCGAGCTGCTCGCGGACGCCTGCCGGGCCTTCGACGAGCACTGCGCGGTCGGCATCGAGCCGAACCGGGAGCGGATCGAGCGCAACCTGAACGAGTCGCTGATGCTGGTCACGGCGCTCAACCCGCACATCGGCTACGAGAAGGCCGCCGAGATCGCGAAGAAGGCGCACGCGGATGGCACGACCCTGCAGGCGGCGGCCGAGGCGCTCGGACACGTGACGGCCGAGCAGTACGCCGAGTGGGTGCGCCCCGAGGAGATGACGGCGCCCCGCGCCTGACGGGGGAGCCGCACGACGAGCCGTTCCCCCGGGCCGCGACGCCCGGTCGTGCCGGAGCCTTCGGAGGACATCGTCAGACGTCGGCCAGGATCTGCTCGGCGGCCCGCCGGCCGGCGCGCAGGGCGCCGTCGATCGAGGCGTTCTCCACCGCGTCGCCCGTGACGACGAGGCCGGGTCGCACGCCGATCGGTCCGCGGCCGGTCGATCCGGGTGGCTGGGCGTGCTGCGCCCAGCGGATGCGGTCGACCCGCAGCAGGTGCCACGCCTCGACCCCCGCCGACGGCCCGAACCAGCCTGTGAGCTGCCGACGGACCTGCTGCTCGAGCCGGTCGTCGTGGCCGTCCTCGGGGAGGCCGACGCAGGCCGCGGCCACGGTGCTGCGGTGGGGTGGTGCGTAGGACGGCGCGACGGCGCTCATGACCGCGAGGTTGTTCACGGGCCCGGTCCCGGCGCCGTCGAGCACGATCCGTCGACCGGCCGGTGGCACCGGGGCGCTGAACCAGAGGCAGGTCATGCTCCGCGATGCCGATGGGAGCTCGTCGAGCCCGGTCAGGCGCGCGGCCGCGGGCGGGTCCGTCGCAACCACCACGGTCTGCGCCGTCACCCGACGACCGTCGGCCGTCACGACGGTCCTGCCGTCGACGGCGGCCACCTCGATCCCGGTCAGGACGGTCCCGGGTCGCAGGCCGGCGCGCATCTGCTCCGGGATGGCGCCCATGCCGGCGGCCGGCACGCACGTCGCGCCGCCCGCCATCATGGCGAAGGCCTGGTCGAGCAGCACGCTCGAGACGTCGAGCTCCCGCCGCAGGAACACGCCGCCGAACAGCGGCCGGAGGACGTGCTCCCGCAGCGGGGCGGACAGCGCCAGGCGGCGGAGTCGCTCCTCGGCGGTCGTCTCGACGGCTCGTGCGTCGAGCACGTGGCGCGCGGAGGCGCGCCAACGCAGGAGCCCGAGCGCGTCCGCGGGTGCGACGAGGCCCGCCTGCAGGGCCCGCACGTCGGCCGCGATCCGGCCGGGGACGCGCAGCGGGTCGGCGACCGTGTGCAGCCGGCCGCCGAGGGCGACGTCCGCGCCCGGCTCGAAGGGACGGAGCTCGAGCGCGTCGAGGTCGACTGCGTCGCGCACCTCCGGGTAGGCGTCGAACAGCACCTGGAAGCCCCGGTCCAGGCGGTGGCGGTCGACCTCGTCCGTCCGCACGCGGCCGCCGACCGTGTCCGAGGCCTCGAGCACCGTCACGTCACGTCCCGCGTCGGCGACGATCTGGGCGCAGCGGAGCCCGGCGAGGCCCGCGCCCACGACCAGGACGTCGGTCCGCTCCGGCAACGCGACCTGCGCGCCGGGCGGCGACACGGGGGCGCTCGAGGCGTCGGTCCGCCGAGGCCCGCGCGGGTCGGTCAGGGCTCGATCAGGGCGAGGTGCAGGAAGTCGCCGTCGTCGGTCGGCCGCACCCGTACGTCGTCCGCGAGCCGGCTCAGCACCTCGCCGATGCCGGGGATGTCCGAGGCGTGCAGCAGGCGCTCGCCGCCGCCGTCGACGAGCGGGCCGACGCGCATGTCGAGGCGCCGGTGCGACGCCTCGATGGACACCTGGACGCGCTCCGCCGACTGGTGGAGCGCGCCGCTCCCGGCGATGGCATCGCCGATCAGGACCGCGTCGTTCAGCCGGTCGAGCGACAGCTCCGCGCGGGCGGCGAAGACGCCGATGATGCGCCCGAGCACCGGCGTGACCATCGGCCCGGCCGCGATCGAGACGAGCACGCTGTCGTCGGATGTCGGTCCCGCGTCGGGAACGGTCATCACCGGGCCGGCTCCGACAGGCGGTCGAGCGCGAACGTCATGATGACCTCGGTGTCGCCGTCGTCGGCGCCACCCCTGATCTCGACCGAGTCGCTCAGGGAGGCGATCATCGGCAGGCCGAGGCCCAGGCCGGGGCTGTCGGCCCGCGGGACGATGCCGAGCCCGTGGTCCCGCACCACCACGGACAGCGTGCGGTCGACGGGTCGCGCCTCGACCTCCATGACGCCCTCCCGGCCGGGATACGCGTGCACCACGACGTTCGTGCAGGCCTCCGTGACCGCCAGCTTGACGTCGGCCACGACGCGCGGCTCGGCGAGGAGCGCCTCGCAGAGGCCCGCGAGCGCCTGCCGCACGACGGCGACGTTCTCGGCCCGCGCGGGGACGCTCAGCCAGACGTCCGGTGCCTCGACGTGCGTGCTCACGACGTCACCCTCCGTCGCCGCGGCTCCGGGCCAGAGCCTCGGCCGACGATGCGTCGATCGGGAACACGGACAGGAGGCCGGTGACCTCGAAGATGCGTCGGACGGTCGGTTCGGCCTCGTCGCCGAGCACGAGCGAGAAGAAGCCGCCGCTCTCGCGGGCCCGCCGGAGGCCGCCGAGCAGCACGCCGAGGATCGAGGAGTCGATGAACGTGGCCGGCGTGAGGTCGACGATGACGGGCACGCCTTCGTCGAGCGGGGCGGTGATGCCCTCGCGCAGCGGCGGGGCGGTGTAGAGGTCGTGCTCGCCACGAACCGTCAGGACCCGCGCCCCGTCGATCTGCTCCACCGCGAGCTGTTCGGAGTTCATCGACTCGGAATGATGCACGTTCGGATCTCTCTTCCGTCTGGGACCGAGCCCCCCGCGTCGGCCACGTCGTCAGCGACTACCCGCTGCTTCCCTTCCGCAACCATGACGAGGCTCCGGCGGGGCCGTGCCGCTCCAGGAGCCGGCGGACCGGGGGCACCCCGGGGGGCGCGGCGCAGGCGAGGCTCAGGCGGCGCGGGTCTCGACGTAGTCGCCGGACCGGCGGACGACGCGCTCGAGCGCCGCCACACAGCGTCCGTCGAACGCCGCGCCGACCTCGGCGTGCAGCAGCGCGAGGGCGCGCTCGGGCGTCCACGCCTCGCGATACACGCGCTCGGAGACGAGCGCGTCGTAGACGTCGCAGACGGTGAGGATCCGCGTGTCGAGGTTGATCTGCTCGCCGGTGATCCCGAGCGGATAGCCACGGCCGTCGAGGCGCTCGTGATGGTCGCGCACGAGGCGACGGACGTCCTCCGAGTAGGAGCCGATGCGGCCGAGCAGCTCGTGGCCGGCCGCCGGGTGACGCCGGATCGCCTGGAACTCCTCGGTGCTGAGGGCGCCCGGCTTCTTCAGGATGGCGTCCGGCACGGAGAGCTTGCCGATGTCGTGCAGCAGGCCGCCGACCGCGAGCGTCCGCAGGACCCGCCGCGGCAGCCCCAGCTCGTCACCCACCTGGGCCGCGCGGAGAGCCACCCGTCGCGTGTGCTGGTCGGTCGAGGCGTCCTTCTCCACCAGGCGGCCGAGCAGGGCCTGGACATCGGGCCCCAGATAGGCCTCGGCGTCGAGGACGAGGTCCGCGGCGCGCAGGTCCCCGACCAGGGGGCGCGACGGCGCGGGCCGCCGGAGATCGGCGACGACGGGCGCTCCGACGCAGGCGATCCCGGCCAGCTCCAGCGCGTGCCCGAGCCAGAAGCCGAGGTGCCCGGCGCTCACCACCATCGCGCAGACGAGTCCCGTCGCGAGCCAGGCGACGCCGAGCGCGACCAGCAGGTCGGTCCGGCGGCGCGTCAGCGCGTAGGTGCGCAGGGTCCGCAGCGCGAGCGTGCCGTAGAGGGCGAGCCCGACCGCGAGCGTGACCAGGGCGGCTCCCGAGAGCGGCGTGGGGACCGAGGGGATCAGTCCCGGGAAGACGGCGACGACTCCCGTGAGCGCGGCGATCACGAGCAGGCCGGCGACCTGGAGGGCGAGGAGCGCCGGGACCCGTTCGGGTCGTCGCAGGGCGGGGAGCGCCGACAGGGCGAGGACGGCGCCGCCGACCGGGAGCGCCGCGCCGCCCGCGAGCGACACGAGGCCGTTCGGTCCGAGGAGCACCCCCGGCGTGGCGAGGCCGTGCACGCCGAGGAACGCGGCCATGATCGAGAAGGCCCCGCCCGCCAGCACCGCGCGGGCGTCGCCGCGACGTGCTCCGATGAAGGTGAGCCCCAGGGCGGCAGCGGTGCAGACGCTCGCCGTGGCGACCACGACGGTGAAGTGGACCGCCGCGGGGCCGTAGAGGTCCACCCAGCCGATGAAGGGCAGGGACGCGAGCGGCAGCATCGCCGCGAGGACGAGGAACGCCACGGAGGACCGACCGGACGACGACACGTCGAGGGTATCGGCAGCATCCCGGCCGGGCCTGAGGCGGGGAGAGCCCGGGCCGCCCGCACCGCGGCGCCGCCGGTCGCGTATGGTCGCGCCGTCGCCACGGCGGAACCGTTCGGGCGCGGGCGCTGTAGGAGGGGTACGTGGAGGGCCGCCCACCGGAGGCACTGGATCTCGTCGCGCGGGCGCGACGCGGCGACGTCATGGCCTTCGAGCGCCTCGTGACCGAGCATCAGGGCATCGCCTTCCGGACCGCCTGCCTCCTCACCGGGGATGCCGGAGACGCGGAGGAAGCCGTGCAGGACGCGTTCCTGAAGGCCTTCCGGGCGCTCGGCCGCTTCCGCGACGGCGCGCCGTTCCGGCCGTGGCTCCTCCAGATCGTCCGCCACGAGGCGCTCAACCGGCGCGCGCGCTCCGGGCGGCGCGGGGCGCTTCCGCTCCGGCTCGCGCAGGAGCGCGCCGCCGACGCCGGCGAGGTCGAGGCGTCGCCGGAGGCGGCCCTGCTCGCGGCGGAGCGGCG
>CADCWC010000509.1 GCA_902806305.1 uncultured Thermoleophilia bacterium
GAAGTCGGCCGATCCAGACCTCGCCCGGCTCCTGCCGGCTGACGTTCCAGCGGGCCAACGGGTGGGCCCCGCGCAGGTTCACGGCTCGTCCGTCGGCCTCGATCAGCGCCCGGGCCGAGGCCGCGTCGAGCGCGGCGGCGGCCGCGCCGGCCGGTCCGGCGAGCACGAGCAGCGCCGCGCCGGCCACGACCAGCGCCCGGAGGACCGCGACGCGACTCGACCTCCCCCGCGTCGCCACGGAGTCCGCTACCGGAAGGACCAGAGCTTGTTGCCGAGGAACGACAGCGGCATCACGAGGCTGACGGCGACGAGCTGCGCCACGACCTTGCCGACTCCGAGGGCCTCGACCTGCAGGAGGAGGACGGCGAAGCTGAGCAGGAACGCCGTGACCGCCACCGTGAAGAAGCGGGCCGCCTGGAAGGCGGCGTGCGACGCGTCACGGCGATGTCGGAACGTCCAGAGCCGGTTCCAGGTGAAGTTGTTCCCCACGGCCACGCAGAACGCCGCGACGGCCGCCATGCGGTAGGGGACGTCCGCCTCGAGCAGCGCGCTGTAGACGATCAGGTTGACGACGAACCCGGAGGCCCCGACCGCGCCGAACTGGACCAGCTGCAGCCAGCTCGCGGGCTTCCGGAGGCCGGCCACGAGTCGCGCACGACCGCGCAACGGCGCGACCGTGTCGGGGAGCGTGGCGGCGAGGGTCTCGGGCGGGGTCATCTCTGGCGATGCCGAACCGGGGCCGGCCGGGCTGATCGTAGCAATGCCCATTCTGCCGTCCGCGACGCGTGGCGCTTCGCGAGCACCTCCCCACAGAACCGCAACCGGCGTGTGACGTGACGGCCCTCGGCGGGGCGGCGACCGGGCCGGGGCACTCGCCTGCGTGTTCTCTCAGCCGCCGACGAGCGGCACGAACCGGCAGCTCGGGCCCGGCGTGACGACAGGCCCGTCGTCGCCGCGCCGGACGAGGTCGAGCCGCTGGCCCTCCGGGTCGCCGACCGGCGCCACGAGCCGGCCGTCGGGCGTGAGCTCGTGGTAGAGCCGGAGCGGCAGCTTCGACGCGGCGGCGGAGACGAGGATCGCGTCGTAGGGCGCGTGCTCGGCCACGCCGCGGGCGCCGTCCCGGGCCAGGACCCTGACGTTCGTCGCCCCGACGTCGCGCAGGGCGCGCAACGCGCGTTGGGCGAGCGGCTCGATCCGCTCGACGGCGATCACCTCGCGGACGAGCCGGGCGGCCACCGCGGCGGCGTAGCCCGAGCCCGCGCCGACCTCGAGCAGCCGCTCGGAGCCGGTGAGCCCGAGCAGCTCCAGCGACAGGGCGACGATGTACGGCTGCGAGATCGTCTGCCCGTAGCCGATCGGCAGGGCCCGGTCGGCGTAGGCCTCTCGTTCCTCCTCGACCGGCACGAAGCGTTCCCGCGGGACGACCGTCATGGCGGCGAGCACCCGCTCGTCGCGGATCCCCCGGTCACGCAGCTGGCGCTCCACCATCGCCGCGCGCTCGGGCGCTCGATCGGCTGCCGTCGACCCGCTCACCGGGCGGCAGGCTACCGACCGACCGTACGCCCCTCAACCGGGCCTGCCCGCGCCGCGCCGGCGGGTGCGATCCCGAGCGCCCCGGCGACAAGGCCGTGGATGTCCGTGATGCTCGGCTCGTCCGGGAGCAGCACCGGCCCGTCGAAGCCGGCCGTCACGAGCGGGACGGTCGAGTCGGTCGCGAGCAGCGAGCCGTGCGACCCGCCGCCGAGGTGGTGCGAGCCGCCCGCGTCCAGGAACTCGTAGCCGGTCGTCGCGCTGCAGACCACCTCGCCCGCGTTCACGCAGTCGAGCAGGCCGGTGAGGCGCTCGAGCGGATTCGGGTACCGCAGCGACCCGACCGCGCCGCCGGTCGTCTCGAGCTCGAGCACGTCGGTGTCGCCCGTCACGGCCCAGCGACCGTGGCGGAGATCGGGCGCCCCGTCGGCGTCGCGGGTGAAGCGGAGCTCGCGTCCGTCCCGGCGCACGACGTACCCCGGACCGTCGACGAAGGCCACCAGGTCGACGCCCGGCAGCTCCTCGAGCCGGCGGGCGAGAGTCGCCGCAGGCGGCGCGTCGGCGAGGCGGTAGACCATGCCGGCCCGGTTCGACGCGGCGAGCGCGACGGCCGACCGGGCCGGGTCCGAGGCCCGTGAGGACGTGAACAGCCGCAGGCCGTGCAGAGCCTCGCGCAGGTCGGCCGTCGCGGTGACCGCGGACTGTCCGTGGTCGGCCACGAGCACGACGGCGTACCGCTCCAGGAACCCGTCGACGCCGCCGCACGGCGACACCAGCTCCGCGATCGCCTCGTCGGCCCGCCCGAGGACGTCGAGGACGCCGTCGGGACCCGAGCGATGCGACGCCATGTCGACCTCGGGCAGGTAGAACAGGAGGAAGTCGAAGCCGTCCCGGGCCACGAGCCATCGTCCCACCGCGGCCGCGTGGCGGTCGTTCCCGCCCCCGAGCCCGATGTTGGCGGGCGCGCCGGTCATGTCCGACTGGAACAGCTCGCCGAAGAAGAAGCGGCTCGGGCCGTAGACGGCGTCCGTGAAGCCGATGCGGCGGGCGAGCGCGCCGAGCGGCCGTCGCGCGAGCGGGTGGCGCGTGCGGCCGCGGAAGACGTAGAAGTTGATCGCCCCGGCCACGAGCCCCGCGTCCTCGACCGTCTCGAACAGGGTGCGCACCTGCTGGGACAGGTGGAGGTGGTTGAGGTTCAGGATGGAGTCGTTGATCGACTCGAGCGTCCCCTCGACGAGCGTGGCGCCGAACGACGAGCCGTACTCGACGAAGCGCCCCTCGCCGCGTCGATACCAGGTCAGCCCCGGGATGAAGCTGCCGTCCGGGTGTCGGCCCGTGGCGATCGCCGACAGGCAGACCGGCGTCAGCGACGGGAACGAGGAGGCGCAGGGCGGGTGCAGCGTCCCCCGGTCGACCAGGCGGGCGATCGTCGGCGCGTGTCCCTCGGCCAGGGCTCGTTCGAGCACGGCCCGCCCGAGGCCGTCGACCACGATGAGGACGACCTTGCGACTCATGGCCCCGGAGGACGCCTCGAGCCGCGCGGGGCGGCGGCCGTCACCGCAGGACGCGCAGGCCCGCGTACTTGCGCTGCGCGCCGCGACGGGCCTTCAGGCCGAACCAGGCGAGCGCCGCGACGATGGCGTAGCCGACGACAGGCGCCACCGCCACGACCGCCACGAGCAGCGCGGCCGCGCCCGCCAGGATCGCGACGCCGGAGGCCGTCCCCTCGCCCCGCCTCGCGCCGTCGATGACCCGGCCCGCGACCCACGCCGCCGCCGCGCCGAGCGCGGCGCCGACGGCCAGGCCCGCCCAGGGCAGCTCGTCGCCCGCCGCCAG
>CADCWC010000510.1 GCA_902806305.1 uncultured Thermoleophilia bacterium
GCGAGAACGTGTCGAGCAGCCCGCCCGCCGGTCCGGCCAAGAGCACGCCGCCGGCCTCGGGCCGGAAGTGGAAGCCCGTCGCGGCCTCGATCGTCATCGGGACCGACGCGGGCAGGCCGTCGACCGGCGCCGTCCGGACCAGCTGGCGCCGCAGCGGCCGCACGGGCAGGTCCAGGCCGAACAGGCGGCCGACCGCCGCGCTCCAGACGCCCGCCGCCACCACGACGCTGCCCACGGAGATCCGCTCGTCGCCGACGCAGAGCCGGTCGAGACGTCCGTGACGGACCGTCGCCGCGCTCACGGCGGCGCCGGTCCGGAGCGTCGCGCCGGCCCGTCGGGCGGCGGCCGCGAACGCCCGCGTGGCGGTAGCCGGGTCGCCGTAGCCGTCGTCCCGACCGAGCACCCCGCCGACCAGGTCGTCCACGCGGAGGCCCGGGACGGCGTCCGCCAACGCCGCCACGTGGAGCGTCTCGATGCGGGCGCCGACGCTCCGCGCCGCGCGCGTCCGGTGCTCGAGCAGCGCCAGCACGTCCGCGTCGGCGGCCAGGTAGAGGTAGCCGTGGCGCGCCACGAGCGGCGGCACGTCGAGCTCCTCCTCGGCGGCCAGATAGAACGCGATGCTCTCCAGCGACAGCCGCACCTCGAGCTCGTCGGGCCACTGCGCGCGCACGCCGCCCGCGCCGCGGGACGACGACCCTGCCGCCACGTCGCGGGCCTCGAGCAGCAGCACGTCGGCGCCGGCCTGGGCCAGGCGCCAGGCCACCGCGCAGCCGATGACGCCGCCCCCGATGACGGCGATCTCGGCCGCGCCCCGCGTCATCCCGCGATGCCGGCGCGCGGCTCGGGAGCGGGCAGCGGGCTACCCGGCAGGCCCGGGGTCGGGTCGGAGGCGTTGTAGACGCCGGGGGCGACGTCGTTCGCGGCGTCGGCGTAGAAGAGCGAGGCGAGCGCCTGGATCTGGAGCCGTCCGACGTCGAGCTCGCTCTGCCCGCCGCCGTAGGTGACGATGCCCTCGGCCCGGCAGTGCTCGAGGCAGGCCAGGAGGCGCTCGACCGACCCGAACCGCGACGGCTTGACGTTCAGGAACCGCGGCGGCCGCTCCAGCGCCAGCACGTCGTCGAGCGAGTGGATCGGCGCGTCCCAGCTGAAGCGGTCCTCCGCGCCCGCGAGCGCCTCGCGCGTCTCGGGAGTGAGCGCCGGATCCTCGATGACGGCGTCGGGAAAGAGCTCGACACAGCGCCGGTAGAGGGTGGGATCCGGTTCCTGGTCGACCGGGGTGCCGCGGTAGTGGCCCTTCAGGTCGAGGACGCGCACACGGTCCGTGGCGGCCAGACGCTGCATCAGCTCCTCGGTCCAGCCGCTCTCCGGGTCGAGCTTGAACTCGAGCGCCGGCGCCACGTCGTGCCAGGCCAGCGCGTCGAGCCGCGTCGAGACCACGAAGCGGACCGGTCGGTAGGGAAGACCGAGCACGTCGCCCAGCGTCCGCCCCGCCTGCCGGAGCCCCAGCTCGAGTGCGGCACTCTCGAAGGCCCACCGGCGGTAGTCGAGGTACGCCGCCTGGCTCGGCGGACGGGGGAAGAGCGTCGCCTCGCCGAGGAGCGCGGACAGGTCCTCCAGCGTGTGTCGACCGTCGAGGTCCGGCGGCGGGGCCGTCGCCAAGGCGTCGTGCTCCTCCGGCTCGTACGTCACGTCCTCGCCGCGTCCCTCGACGCCGGCGCCCGAGAGCACGACGACGGTCGTCACCCGCGCCATCCCGCCCGCGAGCCCCCGCTCGCGACGCTCGAGGCCGATCCGCTCGACGGTCACGGGCAGCGCTCGCAGCCGTTCCCACAGGTCACCCGCCACGTAGGCCCCCTCGTGTCGTCTCGGCCGGGCCCGCACGCCCGCCCTCGGAATCGGAGGCGCTACGCTACAGGAGTACGCGGACTCCATCCTTCGCGAGGGGTACCACCGACATGCACATCGCCGTGGTCGGGCCGGGACGCGCCGGCCGGACCTTCCACCAGCGCCTGATCGCCCGCGGCCTCGAGGCCTCGCTCGGACGCCTCGTCCCACCGCCGCACGAGGCGGGCACCGTCATCCTGGCCGTCCCGGATCGCGCCGTGGCGGAGGTCGCAGCCGCGGTCGCCGACGAGGTCTGGCTCGGGACGCTGTCGGGAGCCACGCCGCTCGCGGTCCTCGGTCCGTCCCCGCGCCGGTTCGTGCTGCACCCGCTGCAGACGTTGACCGGAGCGGGGGCCCATGAGCTCGACGACGTTCCGGCCTGCATCACGGGGGCCGGCCCGGAGGCCGAGCGGGTCGCGACGGACCTGGCGGTGCGACTCGGGCTGCGCCCCGTCCCCGTGCCCGAGAGCGCCCGGCCCCTCCCCCACGTCGCCGCGGTGCTGGCGGGCAACGCCCTCGCGGCGCCGCTGGCGGCCGCCCGCCGCGCCCTGGCGGCGGCGGGACTCGACGAGTGGGCCGGCGAGTTGCTCGGCGCGCTCGCCCACCGCTCGGTCGACGTCGCCCTCGCCGCGGACGCCGACGGCCGGCCGACGGGACCCGTGGCGCGCGGCGACGACGGGACGGTCCGTCTGCACCTCGCGGCGCTGCGACGGCACGCGCCGGAGCTCCTCCACGTCTACCGCACCTCGGCCCTCCTCACCGCGGCCCTGGTCGGCGGCCCGGCCGCTGACCGCGTCATGCCTCTGCTCGAGGCCGATCCGCCCGTGGCCGTCCCGGTGGCGTCGTGAGGACCGTCCGCACCATCCGCGAGATGCGCGCCGCCCTGCACTTCCCCCGCGAGCAGGGACGCCGGATCGGTCTCGTGCCGACCATGGGCGCCTTCCACGAGGGCCACCTCAGCCTCATGCGGGCCGCGCTCCAGGAGTGCGACCTCGTCGTCGTCTCGCTGTTCGTGAACCCCACGCAGTTCGGCGACGGCGAGGATCTGGAGCGCTACCCGCGGGACGAGCGGGGCGACGCCCACCTGGCCGCCGAGCTCGGCGTCGACATCCTGTTCGCGCCCGCCGTCGAGGAGATGTACCCGCTCGGCTTCGGGACCACGGTCGACCCCGGGCCCGTCGCCGTCGGCCTCGACGGCGCCGCGCGCCCCGGCCACTTCGAGGGTGTCGCCACCGTGGTCACGCGCCTCTTCGGCATCGTCGCGCCCGACGTGTCGTACTTCGGCCTGAAGGACTTCCAACAGGTGGCCGTGATCCGACGGCTCGTCGCCGATCTGGCCCTGCCGGTCGAGATCCGGGCGCTGCCGATCGTCCGCGAGCCCGACGGCCTGGCCTGCAGCTCGCGCAACCGGCTGCTGACCGCCGAGGCGCGCGAGCGCGCGCCCTCGCTCCAGCGGGGCCTGGCCGCCGCGGAGGCGCTC
>CADCWC010000511.1 GCA_902806305.1 uncultured Thermoleophilia bacterium
GTGGTCGGCGGCGCGGCCCGAGAAGTCCTCCAGGCAGCGCTCGGGGTCGTCGGGCAGCGCGTAGACCTGGGTGACGTCCTGCTTGGCGAGGGCGATGCCCATCGGCGGCCGCCCCTCGGCGAGGGTCCGCGCGCCGCAGACGGCGGTGACCACGAGCTGCCGGTCGGGCGCCACGAGGGCGACGGGCATCAGCCGGTGGGCGGGAAGTTGCACGGGCAGGTCGACGGAGCGCTCGATGCCCACCGGCGTCTCGGCCACCGCGGCGAGCGCCTCGCGCCACAGCGCGAGGACGGTGTCGGCCGCCAGCAGCGCGTCGCGCAGCGCCGCGGCCTGGGCGGCGTAGAGCTCCTCGGCCTCGCGCCGGGTGTCGGCGTCGGCCAGATCGAGGTCGCAGGGCACCCGCAGCAGGTCCGACGGCGCGACGGCGTCGCCCGCCCCGTGGCCGCCGTGGGTCACGTAGGTCTGGACCGTGCCGAGGTCGCGGCGGCCGTGGAAGATGACGGTGAGCGCCTCGCAGAGCGCCAGCCCGCGGACGCGGAGAGCCACCGAGGCGGCGGCCTCGGGTTGCAGGAGCGCTCGCCGCAGGAGCTCGTCGGCGTCGTCCGAGCCCGTCCCGTGCACCTGATCGTCCATCCGGCCTCCTGTTCTTCTTCAGCCCTTCGCGCCCATCCTGCCGGACGGAGGGGACGGCGTGCGCCGACCGGCCGTCCAGAACGAGGTGCCGGGCCGTATACCCTGCGGCCGGATGAAGTTCATCTACAAGCCGTTCGGGATCGTCGTCGGGCTCCTGTCGGGCCTGGTCGCCAAGAAGATCTTCGGGGCGATCTGGGGCATCTTCGACCAGGAGGAGCCGCCCAAGCCGACGACGCTCGAGACCACGTGGCCCCGCGTCCTGGGCGCCGCGGCCGTCCAGGGGGCGACGTTCCGCGTGACGCGGGCGGTGGTCGACCGCTACGGCGCCAAGGGCTTCGCCTTCCTCACGGGCTCCTGGCCGGGCGAGCGCCGGCCGGACCCGTCGCAGGCGTCCAAGCTCGTCCGCTAGCGCCGTCAGCGCCGCGCGCGGACCACGAAGCCGCGCTCGGCGAGCGCCGCGAGCGCGTCCTCGAAGGCCGCGTAGTCCTGCGCGAGCAGGTGGTCCAGCGGCCGGCCCGCCGGCCCTGAGGTCCGCACCCACCGGCGCAGCGCGTCCGCGTGGACCCGCTCCGCGGCCTCCTGGGTCAGCGCGAGGAGGATCGGGAGCTGCGGCTTGTCGTCCAGATCGCCGGCCAGGACGGCGAGCGGATCGGTGCCGAGCACCTGCAGCAGCTCGTCCTCCCCGAGGCCGAGACGATCCATGAGCAGCGCAGCCGCGGTCGACATCACGTAGAAATCGTCCCATGGACCGGATGTCGAACCTTTGCCGGGGCGCGATGGACGCTTCGGTGCTTGTCCGGCCGTGCGCGCACGCCGTACGGTGCCGCCTTCTGTGATGGCAGCCTCCAGCACGAGCCCCTCCGCCGCCGACGTCGAGCTGCGGGACGTCGTCAAGCGCTTCGGCGACGTCCCCGCGGTGGACCACGTCGACCTCGTGGTCCCGTCGGGCGAGTTCCTCGCCCTCCTGGGCCCGAGCGGGTGCGGGAAGACGACGACGCTGCGGATCATCGCCGGCTTCGAGCAGCCGACGTCCGGCGAGGTGCTCGTGGCGGGCCAGTCGATGCGCGGCGTCCCACCGCACAAGCGCGAGGTCAACACCGTCTTCCAGCACTACGCGCTGTTCCCGCACATGCGCGTGCTCGACAACGTCGCCTACGGGCTCAAGCAGCGGGGCGTGGCGAAGGCCGAGCGCCAGCGCCAGGCGGCCGAGGCGCTCGCCATGGTCCGCATGGACGGCTTCGAGCGCCGGCGGCCCGCGGAGATGTCCGGCGGCCAGCAGCAGCGCGTCGCCCTCGCTCGCGCGCTCGTCATGCGCCCGCGCGTCCTCCTGCTCGACGAGCCGCTGGGCGCCCTGGACCTCAAGCTCCGCCGCGAGATGCAGGTCGAGCTCAAGGGGATCCAGGACGACGTCGGGATCACCTTCGTGATCGTCACGCACGACCAGGAGGAGGCGATGGCGCTCGCCGACCGCATCGCGGTCATGCACCGCGGCCGGATCGAGCAGCTCGCCTCCCCCACCGCGGTGTACGACGCCCCGGCGTCCGCCTTCGTCGCGACCTTCGTCGGCGATCTGAACGTGCTGCGGGGAACGGTCCTCGAGGGCGGCGCCCACCCGCTCGTGGACGTCGGCGCGGGCCTGCACCTGCGTCCGGGCCGCGTCGTCGAGCCGGCCGCGGCCGGGCAGCAGGCCACCGTCGGCCTGCGCCCCGAGCACGTCACCGCCCGCGCGGGTCACACGCCCGAGGGCGTGGAGGCCGCCGTCGCCACCGTGATGGTGGTCGGCCACGAGCTCCAGCTCGTCGCCCGCCTGCCCGGCGGCGGGCAGCTCACCGCCCGTCAGCCCCGGGACGTCGATCCGCTGCTGGAATCCGTCGCGCCCGGAGAGCGCGTGCGGCTGAGCTGGGCGCCGGCGGCGCCCATGCTGCTCGGGCCCGCGGGCCCGGGCGTCTCGTCCTCTTCCGGCGTCCCGGCCGCGGCCGGCGCCTCCACGTCCGAGTAGAAGGAGCCACACCGCATGTCGCAGCAGCCCCCCGAGCCGATCAGGATCCTCGCCCCGTACAGCGCCCGTCGGGACATCCTCGACAAGGTGACGCGCCGGCGCGCGCTCGCCCTCGGGGCCTCAGGGGCGATGGCCGCGTGGCTGAGCGCCTGTGGCGGGTCGTCGGGCACCACCGAGGGATCCGGGGGCGGCGGCGGCGCCGCGGAGGAGCCGCCCGCCACGACGCTCGGCGCCGACGCCAAGGTCGAGGCCGGCCCGCTCCTGCTGGCCAACTGGGTCGACTACACCGACCCGGAGAACTACAAGAAGTACACGTCCGAGGTCGGCCCGAAGGTGAACGTCGACGGCTACGGGTCCAACGACGAGCTGCTGGCCAAGCTCAGCGCGGGCGGCGCGAAGTTCGACCTCGTGGCGCCCACGGGCTATGCGGTCAAGACGATGATCGACCAGGACCTCGCGATGCCGCTGGACCGCTCGCTGCTGCCGAACATCGGCAACATCGAGGACACGTTCACCCAGTCTGAGTTCGACCCCGGCAACAAGTACTCGGTCCCCAAGGACTACGGCGTGACGTCGTTCTTCTGGCGCACGGACGTGGTCAAGGAGAACCCGACCACGCTCGCGGAGTGCTTCGAGCTGCTCAAGAAGTACAAGGACGCGCGGGTGAACTTCCTCGAGGGCTCGACGCAGACCCTCGCGCTCGCCCTGCCGGCGCTCGGCTTCTCGC
>CADCWC010000512.1:0-892 GCA_902806305.1 uncultured Thermoleophilia bacterium
GACGACGAGCCTCTCGGCCGTGCGGCGCCACTGCTGGTTGGCGCCGCCGTGGCAGGGCCAGAGCACCACCGGGTCGCCGTCGTTCGCCTGCGCGCCCCAGACGTCGAGGCACCGGTCGCCGTAGAGGCGCAGCTCGCCGGCGGCCGTGAAGGTCACGCGCTGGTTGGCGCCGCCGTGGCACGGGTAGAGCGTGGCCGGCTTGCCCGGGTCGCCCGGCGCGTCGCCGGCGCCCTGCACGTCCAGGCACAGGCCCTCGCCCAGCTCCCGGATCACCAGCAGCGCCTCGGCCGGGGTCACGCGCACGGTCCAGCGCACCGGCGCGGCGTGGACGCGGCCCGCGACCTCGGCGCGGTCGCTGATGGCGTGGGCGAACACGTCGCCGGGCCAGCCGCTCGGCACCGTGCCCGGCGGCGCCGGGAGCACGCGCGTGCCCGCCGCGTCGACGAGGACGGAGACCGTTCCGTTCAACCCCTGCCGGTAGCCGACGATCTGCCCGCCGCCGTTGACGCCCGTGTACACGATCTGGTCGTCGAGCGGGCCGAAGTAGGCGGCGCCCGTCGTGTCGGTCAGCAGGCGGTACCGATTGCCGGAGTGGATGCGCGAGCCCACGATCGTGCCGCGGGCGCTGATGTCGAGCGGGTAGTTGGAGCTACTCTGGTTCGACTGTTCTTCCGATGGCGGCGTCAAGTCGCGGAGGCCGCCGGCCGCCGTCCACAGGAACGCGCGCTGCCGGGGGCCGTACAGGGCCGATCCGCCGACGCCGAGGGCGGCCCACCCGACGACCTGCCCGGCGTCGTTGATCGCCGACGCCGCGCTCCCGCCGCCGTCCCGCCAGACGCTCGGCGGGGGGCCCGCGAACACCACGCGGTCGGGGAGGCGCCCCAGGCTCTGG
>CADCWC010000512.1:902-1538 GCA_902806305.1 uncultured Thermoleophilia bacterium
GGGCGCGGGGAGCAGGCGCGTGCCGGCGGCGTCGACGAAGCGGACGGTGGTACCGTTGTTCGTCTGCTGGTAGCCGACGATCTGCCCGCGGCCGTTGATCCCGGTGTACACGAGCCCGGCCTCACCGCGCCCGAAGTAGGCGCCGGTCGGGTCGATTAACATCCCGTGCCGATCGCCCGAGTGGATCCGCGAGCCCACGATCGTGCCGTCCGCGCCGATGTCGAGCGGGTAGTTCGAGCGGGTGGCGATGGACCGCTCCTCCGCCGCCGGCGTCAGGTCGCGGATGCCGCCGGCCGCCGTCCACAAGAACGCACGCTGCTCCGGCCCGAACAGGGGCTGGCTGACCCCCCGCGCCCAGCCGACGACCTGCCCGGCGTCGTTGATCGCCGACGCCGCGCTCCCGCCGCCGTCCCGCCAGACGCTCGGCGGGGGGCCCGCGAACACCACGCGGTCGGGGAGGCGCCCCAGGCTCTGGATGGCGCCGTCGGCGGCCCAGAGCACGGCCTGCTGCACGCCGCTGGCGTCGTCGCTCGAGCCGACGATCTGGCCGGCCTCGTTGACGTCCAGGGCGCGGCTCCGCGTGCCGCCCGGCAGCGTGCCCAAGTCGCGCATCCCGCCCTCGGCCGTCCAGACGAA
>CADCWC010000512.1:1548-3354 GCA_902806305.1 uncultured Thermoleophilia bacterium
GCCGCCGAGCGTGCCGAGGTCGCGGAGGCCGCCGGCCTGGCTCCAGAGGAACGCGCGGTTGCCGCCGCTCGCCGACGAGAACTGGCCGCCGAAGAGCGTGCGGTCCAGGCACGGACCGACCATCTCGCCGCGCTCGTTGACGTCCACCGGCGTGCGGTCGAGCCCCAGCGGGCGCAGGTCGGTGGCGGTCACCTCGTAGACGTCGCCGACCGCGGCGGCGGGCCTGCCCGGAATGGGCCCGCCCCGCGGCGCGCCGCCGGCCGCCGGGGACACGGGGTCGGCGCACGCGCCGAGGACGGACGCCGAGACGAGCACTACTCCAGCCAGGACGCGCACGCGCATGCTGCCTCCACACTACGTCAACGGGTTGCCGCCCGCCGCCCGGGCGGCGGCCGACAGCGGTGAGAGGGTTCTAACGAGCGCCTCGTGCGGCGCGCCGTCAAGATCTCGGGGGTGCGCCGAACGCCATGATCTCTGTAACGATCTCGGCGCGCGGTCGCCGACCACGGCCGAGTCCGCAATCCGCGCACGCTGCAATGGGTCACACGTGCGCGCGGGATCGCCGCGGCGCGCCGCGCAGCGCCAGGATCGACGCCTCGTGCGGCGGGGTGGAACGCGTCTCGCTTTCGTCGCTCGCCCTCGCGCAGGGCACGCCGCCGCCGGCGTCCGCGCGGCACGACCACGCGAGAACGCGGCGCCCGCGGGCGCCCGGAGGCACCGATGGCAGAGACCACGCAGCGCGATCCCAAGCAGGCCGGGGCGAAGCCGCCCTACCCGGCGCAGCCGCAGGAGGCGCCCGGCACCGAGGCCGAGCTCGCGCCGGGCGCCGACCACGGCGAGCAGAGCTACCGCGGCAGCGGCCGCCTCACGGGCAAGGTGGCGCTGATCACCGGCGGCGACTCGGGGATCGGGCGCGCGGTGGCGCTCGCCTACGCGCGCGAGGGCGCCGACGTCGCCGTGAGCTACCTCAACGAGGACGAGGACGCCGCCGAGACGCGGCGGCTCGTGGAGGAGGCGGGGCGGCGCGCGATCACGCTCGCCGGCGACATCGGCGACGAGGCGCACTGCACCGCGCTCGTGCGGCGCACGATCGAGGAACTCGGGCGCATCGACGTGCTCGTGAACAACGCCGCGTTCCAGATGTCGCGCGAGAGCATCCAGGAGATCTCGACCGAGGAGTTCGACCGCACGTTCCGCACGAACGTCTACGCGATGTTCTGGCTGTGCAAGGCGGCGCTCCCGCACATGCAGCCCGGCGCGTCGATCATCAACACCACGTCCATCCAGTCGTCGCAGCCCACGGGGCAGCTGCTGCCGTACGCGGCCACCAAGGCGGCGATCGCGAACTTCACGATGGGGCTCGCGCAGGAGGCCGCCGAGCGCGGCGTGCGCGTGAACGCGGTGGCGCCGGGCCCGGTGTGGACGCCGCTCATCCCGTCGACGATGCCCGAGGAGAAGGTGCGCACGTTCGGGCAGGACACGCTGCTCAAGCGCGCGGCGCAGCCCAAGGAGATGGCGCCGATCTACGTGCTGCTCGCCTCGGACGAGGGGAGCTACATCACGGGGATGATCTACGGCGCGACGGGCGGGAAGCCGCTGGTGTGAGCTGGCGAGTGCGGCGGGGGCGGCGCGCCGTCTGCGCCGCCCCCGCCGCCCACCCTGCCCGAGGTCGACGCCCACCCCGTGGTCGCGATCAGGATTACAATCAATACGATACTATCAACTGGGTTCGCGCCGAGTTCCGTGGAGGGGACGCGTCCGCTGCGCGTCGGGCGGCGCGGCCGATCGTCACCCGGGGGCAGTATG
>CADCWC010000513.1 GCA_902806305.1 uncultured Thermoleophilia bacterium
GGTCCTCGCTGCCGTGGGCGACGAGCGTGGGCACATCGAGCTTCACGAGGTCCGCGCGGAAGTCGGTGGTGCCGAACGCGACGATGCACTGCTGCGTCCCGAGCGGCGACGCGGGCCACGCGATCGACTTGCTGTACGGCACGAGGTCGGCGTGCGCCTTCACCGTGTCGGTGTTGTAGAAGTCGCGGAAGAAGCCGTCGAGGAAGGCCACGCGGTCGGCCGTGACGCCGGCGAGCATCCCGTCGAACAGCGACTGCGGCGCGCCGTCGGGGTTGTCGGCGGTCTTGAGCAGGAAGGGCGGGACGGCGCCGAGGAGCATCGCCTTGGCCACGCGGCCGGTGCCGTAGCGCCCGACGTAGCGCGCGACCTCGCCGCCGCCCATCGAGAAGCCGGCGAGCACGGCGCCCCGGAGGTCGAGCTGCGTCATCAGGTCGTTGAGGTCCGACGCGAAGGTGTCGTAGTCGTAGCCGCCGGCGGGCTTCCCCGACTCGCCGAAGCCGCGGCGGTCGTACGCGACGCACCGGTAGCCCGCCGCGGTGAGCGCGTTGATCTGCCCCTCCCACATCCGGTGGCTCAGCGGCCACCCGTGGATCAGCACCACGGGCGGCCCCTCGCCGAGGTCCTCGTAGTACAGCTCCGTCGCGGGCGCTCCGGTGGTCTTCACATACGGCATCGGCCTCTCCTCATGGGATGGTGGTGCGGCGCGGGACGCCGCGCCGAGCGCGGCCGGGCGCGGCTGCACGTTGCAGACCACGTGCGGCGCCGAGCCCGCGCGAGCCGCCGCGGCGCAACCGAGCTCATGGGAACCGGCCTGGAAGGGATGGCGTTGCGGCGTTGCGTTCACCCCACCGTCAGGCGCCAGGCGCGCGCCCTCCCCGTCTTCCCTCCCCTCGAGGATCCAGATGCGCATCCCGACCCCTGGCCTCGGGCTCGCGATCGGCGCGATCGCGTTCGCCGCCTGCAGCGAGCCGGCCGCCCCCACCCGCGCCGCCGCCAAGCCGGGCGGCTCGACGATCGTCGAGCTCGCGCAGGGAACGAGCGCGCTCTCGACGCTCGTCTTCGCCATCGGCTACTCGGAGGCCAACTGCGGCACCAGCTTCGCCGCGACGCTCGGTGGCGCCGGCGGGCAGTACACCGTCTTCGCGCCGACCAACGCGGCGTTCGCGACGCTGATCGGCGCGTTCGGCGCGCTCGGCGCGCCCACCGTGCTCTCGTGCGACGTGCTCCCCGCGGTGCTCGCCTTCCACGTCTCGCGCGGGCGCCACACGTCGACGAGCGTCCTGTCGCGCAAGAGCATCCTGACGCTCAACGGCGAGCGGGCCGCGGTCGACGGGACGACGATCGCCAGCGCGCCGCTCAACCTCGGGCTCGTGAACATCTCGGCCTCGAACGGCATCGTGCACGTCGTCGACGGCGTGCTCCTGCCGCCGTCGATCGTCGCCGCGTTGAACTGAGCGGCGCCCTCGAGTCGGACCAGCGACGGCAGAACGCCCGACGGCGCTCGAGCGCGGTCCGGCGTTCACGTACTCCAGTCGGGGCGGCAGGGCGCGAACCGGCAACTTCCGGAATACCAGTTCCACCGTATGATCGTCCGGCGGGCCGGTGGGTGTTATGCTGCACCGCGTGCGGGCGTAACGGAATTAGACCGGTCGGCCCAATACGCGTTAGCTCGCAAGACACATTGTCGGAGGGCAGTCTGCCATGGCTCACGCTCTCGCGATCCCCTTGCTGCCCACGCGGGATCTTCCCGAGGCGACCGCGTTCTACGCCGCGCTGGGTTTCGCCTGCCCGTTCCGGCAGGACGCCCCGGACGGGTACGCGATTCTGCGGCATGCGGACGGCCGTGAACTGCACCTCTTCCTGCATGCCACCGTCGACCCGTCGACCAACTACGCCGGCTGCTACTGGCGCGTGGCCGACGTGGATGCCGTGTACCGCGCCGTAGTCGCGTCGGGGCTTGCCGCGCCGAGTGCGCCGTCAGCCCGCGGATGGGGCATGCGCGAGTTCCACCTCGTCGACCCGAGCGGCAACCTCGTCCGGGTCGGCCAACCGGCCGCGCGAGCATTCACGCGCGCACCTGCGAGCTAAACGTGGCGTCGCAGCCGGCGGGCGCGTCGCGCATCGTGGTGCGACGCCGGCGGGCTCCCTCGAGCGGAGCGGGCCACGCCGCCCCCGCGACCTGAGCGCCCGCAGCTGAACTTTAGCGTTAGATGGCTATCAGCATCACGACTGCGATGGATGAGATCCGCATCGTCCCGACGACGGAGGCGCACGTCGACGGCTTCCGCCGCTGCGTCGACGCCGTGGCCCGGGAGCGCCGGTATCTCGGCTTCGTCACCGGGCCGCCACTCGAGCAGTCCCGCGCGTTCGTCCGGATGCTGCTCGACGGCGGCGGGGTGCAGGTCCTGGCGGTCCAGGGGGTGGGTGAGGTCGTGGGCTGGTGCGACGTGATCCGAGACGCGCGGGAGGGATTCGGCCACGGGTGGCGCCTCGGCATAGGGCTGCTCCCGGCCGCACGCGGCCGCGGCATCGGTCGCCGGCTCGCGCAGGCGGGCATCGCCGCTGCCGTGGCACGCGGGGCGGAGCGGATCGAGCTCGAGGTGTTCGCCTCGAACGCGCGGGCGATCGCGCTGTACGAGCGCCTCGGCTTCGTCCGCGAGGGCGTGAAGCACCGTGCGCGGAAGTTGGACGGTCGGTACGAGGACAACGTCCTGATGGCGTTGCTGGTGGATGCGTCCGCGGGCGGCGGCACGGCGGCGACTGAGTCGTCGCCCGCCACCTAACGAATCGTTGATCCTGACGAAGCCGCGCATCGCTCCGCGCCGGCAGCATAGCTCCGTGCCCGCGGCTTCGCAGGCTAACTCTGGCGTTCGGTGGCTGCGGAGATCACGCGATGGATGAGGACCAATGCCTCGGCGACGCGATCGAGGTCGAGCTGACCCGTATCGGGGTCCGGGACGAGGACTCGTACAACGTGGGCTTCGACGGCCCGCCGGACGCCGCGCTGCTCGAGGCCGTGCTGGCGTGGCTCCGGTCCGTGGAGACCGGGGTCGGCACCGCGAGGCTGCTCCGGGAGGCGCGGCGCGGCGGCGACGCGCCGGGCCCCGACGCCACCTAACGAGCGACTGTGGTCCGCTGTCAAGCCGGTGATGCGGTCGGCGGGCTCCAGGTCGTGCCGTCGCGGGCCATCGTGTTGAGGATCGTGAGCAGCTTGTGCGCGGCCGCGGTGAGCGCCGCCTTCTTCGGCTTGCCGGCCGCGACGAGCCGGCGGTAGAACGCGCGGAGCGTGGGGTTGCAGCGCACGCCCGACATGGCGGCGAGGTAA
>CADCWC010000514.1 GCA_902806305.1 uncultured Thermoleophilia bacterium
CTGTTCCATCCCGATCCCGACCACGGTCCTGGCCTGACGTACCTCGAGTACGCGCCGCTCGCCGAGATCACGGGGCGCAGCCCGATCGGGCCCGAGGCCGTGAACTGCGCGGCGCCGGACACCGGCAACATGGAGGTGCTGACGCAGTTCGGGACCGAGGAGCAGAAGGAGCGCTGGCTGCGTCCCCTGCTCGACGGGGAGATCCGCTCGTCCTTCGCGATGACCGAGCCGGCCGTGGCGAGCTCGGACGCGACGAACATCGAGCTGCGGATCGAGCGCGACGGCGACCACTACGTGCTCAACGGGCGCAAGTGGTGGACGTCGGGGGCCATGAAGGAGCGCTGCCGGATCCTCATCGTGATGGGCAAGACGGATCCGGACGGGCCCAGGCACCAGCAGCAGTCGATGGTCCTCGTCCCCCGCGACACGCCGGGGGTCACGATCGAGCGCAACCTGCGGGTGTTCGGCTACACGGACAACGAGGGGCATGCGGAGGTCAGCTTCACCGACGTGCGCGTCCCGCGCAGCAACCTGATCGCCGGCGAGGGCGACGGCTTCCTCATCAGCCAGGCGCGGCTCGGCCCGGGCCGCATCCACCACTGCATGCGGACGATCGGCGCCGCGGAGCGCGCTCTCGAGCTCCTGTGCGCGCGAGCGAGCGACCGCGTGACGTTCGGACAGCCTGTGGCCATGCGGGCCAACGTCCAGGACTGGATCGCCGAGTCGCGCATCGAGATCGAGATGGTGCGCCTGCTCACGCTCAAGACGGCGTGGCTCATCGACACGGTCGGCAACCGACACGCGCGCACGGAGATCGCGGCGATCAAGGTCGCCGCGCCGCAGGTGGCGCTGAAGGTCATCGACCGGGCGATCCAGGTGCACGGCGGCGGCGGCGTCTCGCAGGACTTCCCGCTGGCCCGGATGTACGCCCACGTGCGGACGCTGCGCCTCGCCGACGGCCCCGACGAGGTCCACAAGATGACGATCGCGCGCCGCGAGCTGCGCGAGCGGGCGCCCGTGGGGTGAGGCGCGCCGAGCACCTGGCTGTGCATTCCACAAGGAGCCCACCGCACCCGCTCCACCGCCGTCCTGGCCGGACCTAGCATCGCGGGCAGTCAACGGGCGAGGAGAGCGGATGAGCACCGAGGGCACGACGACGGCGGCGGCGACGGCGCGCGAGGGCCGTCTGCAGGACAAGGTCGTACTGATCACGGGCGCGAGCAGCGGCATCGGCCGCGCCACCATGGAGATCGCGGGGCGCGAGGGCGCGAAGGTGGTCGGCACCGCGCGGACGGAGTCCAAGCTGCAGGAGGGGCTGGACAGCGTCAAGGCCGCGGGCGGGGACGGCATCATCGTCCCGGCCGACCTCGAGGACGTGACCTCTCAGGAGCGCGTCGTGCAGGCCGCGCTGGACGCCTTCGGACGCGTGGACGTGCTCATCAACAACGCCGGCGTCGGCTGGCAGTACGGCCTGGACAACCCGGGCACGATGGCCGGCATCCACGAGGCCTCGCTGGACAACTGGCGGGCCATCATCGGCGGCGTCGACCTCGAGGGCTACTTCCTCGCGATCCGGGCGGTCCTGCCCAGGATGATCGAGCAGGGCAGCGGCACCATCGTGAACGTCTCCAGCATGGCCGGCATCACGGGCCTGTACGACGCCCACGCCTACACCGCGGCCAAGGGCGCCATCGTGAACATGACCCGCTCGATGGCCATCTCGTACGCCAAGAACGGCGTGCGGACGAACTGCGTGTGTCCCGGCTTCATCGACACCCCGATGATCGCGCCGGTCGTGGGCGCCTTCGACGACCCGGCGGTAGCCTCGACGCTGACGCCGATGGGCCGCCCGGGACGCCCGGAGGAGATCGCCTACGCGCTCATCTTCCTGGCCTCCGACGAGGCGAGCTACTGCAACGGCGCGGTGCTCGTCGTCGACGGCGGGTGCACCTCCCGCGCCTTCCCGGGCTGAGGCGTCCGGCGCCGCCGCCCCGCGCAGCCGGCGTCGCATGGCCGCGGCGCCCACCACGATTCTGGCGAGGACGAACGCCGCGCCGGCCAGCCAGATGAAGAGCACCGGGACGCGCCATTCGTACGGGCGCGGCGTTGCGCCGACGAACGGCGTGGGCGCGGCACGCGAAGCTTCGTGCGCGTTCGGGCGCGCGTCGGGTTGCGCCGCGTTGTTCGAGCCGTCTAGAAGAGATTCGGGCCGCGCACCGGCGGAATCCGCGGGACGGCTCTCCCGCGGCGTCAGGCTCGCGATTGTTGCCGCGGAACCGGGCGACGGCTGGTAAACGGTGGGGGTGGTCAGTGTCCGCCCGTTCTCCCGGATTTCACCACCCAGCGAATCACCGACGCGGGCCGCGATCATCTCGGGGGCCGGGACGTTGAACACGCTCCACGGGCTGGTCGGGACGGCGGGCAGGAGGAGCCGGACGACGACGATCCCCCACAGCGCGAACCGCCAGCGCGGCGCGAGGCGCCGGCCGAGCAGCAGGTGGAGGGCGCCGACGAGCGCGACGACGACGGCCGCCTGCCAGGTGGTGCGGAGCAGCCAGTCGGCCCACGCGTCGAGCATCGGTGCGCCGGGGGCGGCCGCGGCGAAGCGCGAGGCAGACGCGACGGTGTCGGCGGGCAGCGGGGGCATGGTCACTGCCCCCTCTTCTGCTCGAGGACGCGCTTGAGCTGCTCGATCTCGGCGGCGGTCAGGTCGTGCTGTTCGACGAAGTGCAGCAGGGCGGCCCCGGTCGCGCCGCCGAACACGCGCGACAAGAACGAGCGGCTCTGCGCCCGCACGCACGCGTCGCGCGTGACGGCCGGCTCGTAGAGGTACCGCTTGCCGTCGGCCCGGAACCCGAGCGCGCCCTTGTTGACGAGGCGGTTGAGCATCGTCTTGACCGTGCGCGGGCTCCAGCCCGTCCGCGGCGGCGCCAGCCGGGCCACGACCTCGCTCGCCGTCACCGGCGACGGCGCCTCCCAGACGGCGTCCATGACCTGCCACTCGGCGTCGGAAATACTCGGGACTCGCTTGGCCATATTGATTACGACCGTAATCTATTACGCGTGTAATCGAGTGTCAAGAAGATTCGGCTGCCGCGCCCCGGGCGAATTCCGGGCCACGCGCTCACACGATCGGCGCGTCGCGGGGTACTGAGGATCAGACGCGGTCGCGCTCGCCTCGTGCGGGCGCGCCCGTCGCGCGGCGCCCGCCGCCAGCGGGGGCGCGGGTCCATTTCACCGGGAGCCCTATGTATTGCTTTCGTGCGCGGCGGTCGGGCGACTTGCAGGGGAGCCGGCTCGCGGCGGGGCTGCTGCTGCTGCTG
>CADCWC010000515.1 GCA_902806305.1 uncultured Thermoleophilia bacterium
AGAGCGCGAGGCGGGTGAGGTTCGCGTAGAGGTTCCCGACGGCGCGGGCCTGCGTGCGGAGGCGCTGCGTCGTCCGCTCCCGCTCCTCGTCCGACAGCGTGTCGAGCGTCAGCGCGGCCGCGATCCCGACCGCCACGACGATCGGCAGCAGCGAGCCGACGACCAGGCGCGTCCTAAGCGACCGGAACATCGTCGGCGACCTTGTAGCCGACTCCCCAGACCGTCACCACCGGGCAGGTCTCCCCGATCTTGCGCCGCAGCTGGCGCACGTGCACGTCGACCGTCCGTGTGTCGCCCGCGAACGTGTAGCCCCAGACCCGCTCGAGCAGCTGGTCGCGCGTGAGGACGATGCCCTGGTGCTCGAGCAGCGACCAGAACAGGTCGAACTCCTTGGGGGCGAGCTGGACGGCGCGGTCCCCGACCAGGACCTCCCGCCGGCCGGCGTCGACGCGGATGTCGCCGTGGGTCAGGACCCCGCGCGCCACGGGCGACCCGGCCCCGGCGGCGCGTCGGAGGATCGACTTGACCCGCGCGATGAGCTCGCGCGGGTTGAACGGCTTGGTCACGTAGTCGTCGGCGCCGACCTCGAGGCCGACGACCTTGTCGACGTCGTCGTCGCGGGCGGTGAGCATCAGGATCGGCACCTGCGACCAGGCCCGCAGCCGTCGGCAGACCTCCAGGCCGTCCATGTCCGGCAGGTTGAGGTCGAGCAGCACGAGGGCCGGCACGGACGCCTTGACGCGCCGGAGCGCCTCCTCGCCCGTCGCGGCGCGTTCGACCGTGAAGCCCTCCTTCGTGAGGTAGAGCCGCACGAAGGAGGCGATGTTCGCCTCGTCCTCGACGATCAGGATGCGCTCGGCCACGACTCCCATCCTAGCCCGCGTGCTCCCGCGCCCTACGGAAGCCGGAGGCGGGCCACGCCGTCGTAGGACTGGGCCCGAGTGTCCATCGACCACCGACCCCGGCCGCGCAGGACGACGTCGCCGGAGCCGAGCACCAGCAGGCGGAAGCCCGGTTCGGATCTGACCGTGATGCCGAAGTCGGCGCCCTCGTAGAGGAAGCGCACGGGCCGCAGCACCTGCCAGCGGAGGCCGTCGCCTCCCCGCAGCATCCGCGCGCAGGTCCGGGCCGGGCGCCCCGGCTGGAGGCACTGGAGGCTGAACGCGCCGCCCGTGCCGGGCCGGAACCGGACGGTGCCCGGCCGGACGATGGCCGAGGAGACGAGCGCCTCGCCGCGCGCCTCGAAGCGCACGGAGCCCGTCCCGGCCGCGGCGAACGGCGCATCGACCGCCGCGACGAGCCGCGGCCGGGCGGCGCCGCTCGCGGGGGCCACGCCGACCGCGCTCAGGACCAGGACGAGCGGGAGGGCGAGGCGGAGGCGCACGCCACGATTATCGGCCCCAGCCGCGAGCTGCCGCGCGCCCGCGCTGTAAAACGTCTGTGAGCCCGTCGGCGACAGGGCCGGCGGTCGGCCTGACACCCGGCGCGGGCAGGCCCGGGGATGCCCGACGGCCGCCGTATACTCCGCCCCGTGGGCCTTCGCGAACGCCTCCGCGACGTCGCCCGGCGCGGCCGATCCGACGCGGTGCCCGCCGCCTCCGGCGACCCGTTCGACGAGCTGTTCGACGCCCCAGGACCGCCCATCGACGCGCGGCGCGCGACGATCGAGGCGCCGGCGACGGTGCTCGCCGCGGCCGACCCTCCGCCCGAGGCACCCACGGACGTCGGGGCGGCCCGCGACGATCTGGCCGGGCTCGTGCTGGAGATGGCGCGCCTCGGGCGGTTCAACCACCCGGTGCTGGAGCGCCGCGCGTACGAGCTGCTCGAGCTCGAGCAGCGACGCGAGGCCGCCGACGCGCTGCCGGCCGAGGAGGCTCGCCGCCGACGCGGTCGTCGGGGACGGGCCGCCGCGGCGACCGGCCTGACGCGTTGCCCCTCCTGCCAGGCGGCCGTGCCGGCCGACGCCAACTTCTGTGCCTACTGCGGCACGACGCTCGGCGCGACGTGACGGATCTCGCCGACGCACCGCTCGGCGCCGCCGAGCCGCTGCGCTGTCCCTCCTGCCTGGCCGTCCACGAGCCGGAGCAGCGCTACTGCCTCGAGTGCGGTGCGGCCCTCCGGCCACGGACCGCGCCGCGCGCCCGCCTCGCCGGCGGCGGCCTCGACCCGCTCGTCCTCGCCGCCGCCGTCGCCGTGCTGCTCGCCGCCGTCGTCGGCCTGCTCTGGGCCGTCGGCCCGGACGACGATCCGGACGACGTGCCGTTCGTCGCGACCGCCGCCCTCACGGAGACCGCACCGACGACCGACACGGCCGGCCTGTCGGCGACCGACACCGGTCCCGGCGACACGGCCACGGCCCCGGGCGAGGCCGGGACCGGACCGACGGACGGCGAGACGGACGGCGCCGGGGCCGGCGTGACGACGCAGCCGCCCGCGACGACCGACCCGCCGGCCGCCACGGACGAGCCGCCGGGGACCACGACGGCCGAGCCCGACGACGACTGGCCGACGGGGCGCTCCGGCTGGGCCGTCATCCTGATCTCGGAGGAGCAGGACGAGCACACGCAGGCCGAGATGGAGGCGCTGCGCCGGACGGCGGAGCGCCGGGGCCTGACGGACGTCGGCCTTCTCCGGTCCGACGACTACAGCTCGTTGAACGGCGGCTTCCGCGTGCTGTACCAGGGTCCGTTCGACACCCGCGAGGAGGCCCGCCGGGCCGCCCTCGCGGCGAAGGCGGAGGGGTACGCGAGCGCCTACCCGCGACGCGTCGCGCCCTGACCCGGGATCAGGCGACCGCCGGGGCGAGCACGGCGCCCAGCGCGGCGGCCGAGGACCGCACCGCCTCGAGCTCGTAGCCGCCCTCGAGGACGACCACGGGCGGCGGCGCCCCGAGTCGGCCGCAGAGGTCGCGGACGTGTCCGCCCAGCGTGCCGAAGTCCGCGGCCTCGAGCTCGAAGGCGCCGAGCGGGTCGGCGGCGTGCGCGTCGAAGCCGCACGACACGACGACGAGCTCCGGCGCGAACGCCTCGAGGGCCGGCAGGACGTCGTCCTCGACCCGCCGGAGGTACGTCGCGGGGCCCGTGCCGGGCGGCAGGGGGACGTTCAGCGTGGCGCCGCGACCGGCTCCGCCACCGCGCTCGTCGGCGGCTCCCGTCCCGGGATAGAACGGCCAGGCGTGCAGCGATGCGACCAGCACCGACGGGTCCTCCCAGAAGACGGCCTGCGTGCCGTTCCCGTGGTGGACGTCCCAGTCGAGCACGCCCACCCGCGCCACACCGTGCCGGGCCTGGGCGTGCCGGACCGCCACGGCGG
>CADCWC010000516.1 GCA_902806305.1 uncultured Thermoleophilia bacterium
CACGGTCGTCGCCCTCCGGAACGACGCGGGGGCGGCGTCCGGTCGTCGGCCTGAGGCCGTTCGACCGGACGCCGCCCCCGGCGCCACGCATGCGTGTCTCGGTCAGCCGATGACGACGACGTTCGCCGCCTCGGGGCCCTTCTGGCCCTGGCGCGCCTCGTACTCCACCTTCGCGCCCTCGGCGAGGGTCTTGAAGCCCGTGCCGCCGATGCTGGAGTGGTGGACGAACAGGTCCTTGCCCTGGTCCTCGGGGCTGATGAACCCGTAGCCCTTGGCGTCGTTGAACCACTTGACGGTTCCGGTGGCCATATGTCGTGCCTTCTTCCTGCGGGAGCGAGTAGGGTCGGGGCAGGATGACGCCGACCGAGCTCGCTCGTGTTCGGGTCGAAGCCTAGCGGTTCCGGCCCCGGCGCGCCGATCGAGCCGTCGGCGCCGCCGCGGCTCAGCGCGCGGGCGGCGCGCCGGTCTCGCGTCGCGACGCGTGGTCGATCGCGATCTCGGGGACGAGGCAGACGGGCGAGAGCTCGAGCAGGAAGCGGATCGTGCGGGCCACGTCCTCCGGCTGGATCATCTCCTCGAACGGCAGCCGGTCGCGGATCCACTCGGCCATCGGCGTGGCCACGAAGTGCGGGCAGACGGCCGTGGAGCGGACCCCCGTCCCGCGCAGCTCCTCGTTGAGCGAGCGCGTGAAGCCGACCACCGCGTGCTTCGTGGCGGTGTAGGCCGACAGGTCGGGGCTGCCCCGCAGGCCCGAGATCGACGCGACGTTGACGATCATCCCGGTCGACAGGCGCAGCAGCGGCAGCGCCTCACGGGTGACGAGGAAGAGGCCACGCACGTTGAGGTCGAACTGACGGTCCCAGTCCGCGGTGGCGATCCCCTCGACCGGTCCGCCGACGGCCACCCCCGCCGCGTTGACGAGCAGGTCGAGGGCGCCGAAGCGTTCCCGGTGCGACGCCACCGCGGCGCGGCAGCCGCCCTCCTCGGCCAGGTCCGCCGCGACCTCGTGGGCGCCGACCAGACCTGCCCGGGCCGGGTCACGGGCCACGGCGCAGACGTCCCACCCGGTCGACAGGAGATCCGCCGCCACGGCGCGGCCGATGCCGCTCGAGGCGCCCGTGACGAGGGCGGTGGGCATGGACGGCAGCCTACCGGCCGCGCGCGACACCCGTGGCGCGGCGCCCACGCCCCGGACCGGCCGGGAGCCGCCGTGTCCCCGACTCAGAGGAAGTAGAAGAGCAGCGCCACCACGAACGGCACGACGAACCAGCCGACGGCCGTGATGACGATCCCGACGGCGGCGATCGTCGTGCTGTCGTCCTGCGGCGGCCGACCGCAGTTGCCGACGGCGTCCCACAGCTCCACGAGCGGAGCGCGCAGGATCAGCGCCGTCCGGCGGTGCGCGACGGCGGCGCCCCGGACCAGCACCCACGAGACGGCCGCGAACACGGCGAAGGCCGTCACCGCGGGAATGGCGATGGCCACGCGGCCGTCCAGGTCGCCGAGCTGGCGGCCGAGCGACGCCAGACCGGAGACGGCGGCACCGCCGACCAGGAAGCGCGGCAGCCCGGCCTGCCCGCCGCCGAGGTCCGGCTCGACGCGGCTCATCGCGATCCGGGCCCGCGCGAGCGGTCGGCGCTCGGGGGCGTCGGGCGCGCACTGCGCCTCCCGGCGGGCGTAGAGGCGCCGCATCTGGCGGCCGACGTCACCGGCGTGGGACCGGACGATGTAGCGCGTCACGAGCTCGACCGCACGTCGGGCCACCGGCCGCGCCGGTCCGAGCCAGGCCGGGAGCGCCGGGGCGCGCCAGCCGTGACGGTCGTAGACCTCGAGGGCCTTCACCGCCCGCCGGTGGGCCTCCTCGAACCGGGCGGGCTGCGCCAGGATCCGTCGGTCGAGCAGCTCGCGGGCGGCCTCCTCCTCCCGCGGTGAGCTCGGAGTCAGGCCCGCGAGGACGCGCTCGGCCTCGGCGTCCGAGCCCCCGGGCAGCAGCCGGAAGCGCTCGAGCTGCTCGGCCAGGTCGTCGAGGCGGCGATCCGGGTCGTCGTCACCCCGCCGGGCTGCTCCGGGCTCCTCCTCTCCGTGTCGGCCCACGCGCGCTCCCGCCTCCGCCCGAGTGAGCCCGAAGGCTACCGCCCGCTCCGACGACGTCGCACCGGCATGAGGCGCATGGCACTCTTCCGGCGGCCTCCGAAGAGGCCCCGACGGGCGGGAGGATCGGTGTGACGACGGCGGAGTTCGGCCTGACCGGGTTGGCCGTGATGGGCCAGAACCTGGCCCGCAACATGGGACGTCACGGCGTGCGGATGGCGGTCCACAACCGCACCACGATCCGGACCACCGACTTCATGGAGCGCTACGCCGAGGAGGGGTCCTTCGTCGGCGCGACGACCACCGAGGAGTTCGTGGCCGCGCTCGAGCGGCCGCGACGGATCATGATGATGGTCAAGGCGGGCGATCCCGTCGACGCGCTGATCGCCGAGCTCAGCCCGTTCCTCGAGCCGGGCGACATCCTGATCGACGGCGGCAACTCGCTGTTCGGCGACACCCGTCGACGCGAGCGCGAGCTCCGCGAGCGCGGCCTGCACTTCATCGGCTGCGGCGTGTCGGGCGGGGAGGAGGGGGCGCTGAACGGGCCGAGCATCATGCCCGGCGCCTCGCCCGAGGCCTACGCGGCCGTGGAGGGCGTGCTGACCCGGATCGCGGCCCAGGTCGACGGCACGCCGTGCTGCACGCTCGTGGGCTCGGACGGCGCGGGCCACTACGTGAAGATGGTCCACAACGGCATCGAGTACGCCGACATGCAGCTGATCGCCGAGGCGTACGACCTGCTGCGGACCGCCCTCGGCCTGTCGGCGCCCGCCATCGCGGACATCTTCGAGGAATGGAACCGGGGCGAGCTCGACTCGTTCCTGATCGAGATCACGAGCCGGGTCCTGCGCCAGGTCGACGCCACCACCGGCGGGCCGCTCGTCGACGTCATCGTGGACCAGGCGGAGCAGAAGGGCACGGGGCGCTGGACGGCCCAGAGCGCGCTCGAGCTCGGCGTCCCGATCACGGGCATCACGGAGGCCGTCTTCGCCCGCGTGGTCTCGTCCCGCCGGGCCGAGCGGATCGCCGCGTCGTCGGTCCTGCCCGGACCGCGCGAGACGGCGGGCGGCGGGTCGGCCGAGGACGCGCTCGTCGAGGACGTCCGCCGAGCGCTCTACGCCTCGAAGATCGTGGCCTACGCGCAGGGCTTCGAGCAGATGGCGGCCGCCGCGGCGCAGTACGGCTGGGACATCGACCTCGGCGCGAT